>CAMPAF010000436.1 GCA_946631535.1 uncultured Verrucomicrobiota bacterium | reverse complement strand
GGCGGGGAAGGTTGAATGGAACACGCCCGAGTCGCTCGCCAGCTGGACGAAGCGCGGGCACCAGGTCGCCTCTGCGTCCGTGAAGGACGGCGCGCTGCACGTCGTGTGCGGCGGCGTTGACACGCACCTTTACAGCGGATCGTTCGACCTCGCCTCGTCGGCCGCGCAGGAGATCGTCTTCCGCGCGAAGGGGAACCGCGCCGGCACAGGCGAGATTTTCTGGATGGAGCCCGGCAAGGGGCCCACGCAGAAACAGTCCGTCAGCTTCGAGTGGATCGGCGACGGCGAATGGCACGAGTACCGGGTGCGCCCGTTCTGGCAGTGCCAGCCGCGCATCGGCCAGCTCCGCCTCGACTTCCCGCCCTCCGGCGCGCAGGGCGGGGTGTTCGACGTGGCGTCGGTCGCCGTCGTCTCCTCGGCGAAGGTGACGGCGTTCTCCGCCGCCGACTGGGGCGGGCTCGTCCTTGACGTGAAAGCGGACGCGCCCGGCGCGGGGCAGTTCTGCTGGGCCTCTTCGGTCCGCAGCGGCCTCCGCAAGAAGGGCTTCCGCTATCCCGGCGACGGACGCGTCCACCGGATCTACCTCGACCTCGCCGCCGATTCGGACTGGAGCGGGGTGGTCTCCTGGACGAATCTCGTGATCGACGCCGCGCAGGTTTCGTCCGCGTCGCTTGTGAGCGAGGAGCCCGAAATCCCGGCGGACCTCGTGGTGAAGGGCGCGCGCGCCGAGGATGCCTTCAACCGCGTGGGCGAGCAGGTGCCCGTGCGCGTGTCGATCGAGAACATCGGCACCCGCACCGCCCGCCACGTCTCGCTGACGTCCGGACCGCTCCCCGCCGGCGTCCGCCTCGCTAACGCCGCCGCGCTCGCCGACATCGGCGACCTCTGCGGACTCGACGCGAAATCCTTCATTGCCGCGTTCGAGGTCGCCGAGCCCTGCTCCTTCACGGCACAGCTCTTCCTGAAGGCGGAGGGCGTCGCCCCGGTTCCCTTTTCGGTGCCCGTGAAGGTGCTGCCGTCGCTCAACCTCCCGAAGGCGTCGTACGTGCCCGAGCCGAAGCCGGTCGAGACCGACTACGACATCGCCGCGCTCTACTTCCCCGGCTGGCCGCGCGTGGAGGCGTGGCAGCGCGTCTGGAACGTATGCCCCGAGCGCAAGCCCGTGCTGGGCTGGTACGACGAGGCGAACCCCGAGGTGGTGGACTGGCAGATCAAGTGGCTCGTCGAGAACGGCATCCGCACGCTCTACGTGGACTGGTACTGGCACCAGGGCCGCCAGCACCTCGACCATTGGGTGAAGGCGTTCTACAAGGCGAAGTACCGCCGCCACCTGAAGTGGGCGATGATGTGGGCGAACCACAACCCGGCGGGTAGCCATTCGGAGGAGGACCAGCGCGCCGTGACGAAGTTCTGGATCGAGAACTACTTCAACACGCCCGAGTACCTGCGCATCGACGACAAGCCCGTGGTGTGGATATGGGCGGCGTCGAACATGGACCGCGACCTCGGTCCGGGCGGCTGCAAGAAGCTGCTGGACATCTCGCGCCAGATGGCGCGCGAGGCCGGCTACAAGGGCATCTACTTCATCGCGATGAAGTGGCCCGAGGCGGACTGGGGCGAGAAGGCCGTGCAGTCGTGCAAGGACCGCGGCTTCGACATGACGAGCATCTACCACTTCATGGACCACGGCGGCAAGGCCAAGTCGGGCCGCCGCTACAGCTACGACCTCTGCGTGGAGGCGAGCCTGCCCGCCTGGCGCAAGCGGCAGGCGTCCGGCATCCTGCCGTTCATGCCCAACCTCTCGACGGGCTGGGACGACCGTCCGTGGAACGACCACTGCGAGATCTACGGCAAGAGCGCGGAGGGCTTCCGCCGCATCTGCGCGGACGCGAAGCGATTCGCGGACGAGACGGGCGTGAAGCGCCTCTGCCTCGCGCCGCTCAACGAATGGGGCGAGGGCTCCTACGCCGAGCCGAACGCCGAATTCGGGTTCGGGTTCTACGAGGCGGTGCGAGACACCTTCTGCAAGCGTCCGGCGGGCGGCTGGCCGCTCAACTACGGTCCGAAGGACGTGGGGCTCGGTCCCTACGACCTCCCGCCGCCCGCGCCGATGCCGCGCGTCTCCGCCTGGGATTTCACGGGTGGCGGAACGCAGGGCTGGCACGCGATGATGGGCCTCTCGGACTTCGCGGCCTCGCCGCGCGGGATCACGTTCCGCACGGCGACGCGCGATCCGGCCACCTGCGTGTCGTTCGCGCCCATCGACGCGCGCGACTACAGCGAGGTGGTGGTGCGCATGAAGGTGGAAGGACGCGTGCGTGCCGGAAACTGCCAGCTCTTCTGGGCGGGGCCCGGACGCAAGGTGGCGGAGGTCTCCTCGGCCATGTTGCCCGTGACGGTGGACGGCGCGTTCCACGACTACCGCTTCCCCGTGGGCGCGAACCGCAACTGGCGCGGGCGGATCAACCACTTCCGCTTCGACCCGGCCCAGATGCCGGAC
>CAMPAF010000435.1 GCA_946631535.1 uncultured Verrucomicrobiota bacterium | reverse complement strand
TCGTTGCGGAGGATGTTGAGCTGGAAGCCCTCGAAGTAGCGGCAACGGCCGTAGAAACCGATGTCAAAGCCCGTCACGCTCTCGCACTCGCCGTAGGGAAGCGTGAACCTCACGCCGACCACGTCGATGTTCTTCGTGGAGTTGAACGCCAACCACACCGGCCAGGGAGCCTTGTCGCCCTGAGCCTTCGCCGCAGGCGCGGCAGGAGCCGGCGCCGCAGACGCAGCCTGCTGCGCTTTAGCGGCCGCACATGCCATAACCACACACAGAACCATCAGAACTTTTTTCATTGAAGCATCCTCTTGAGGGTTGAACGCGAGAATTATAAGCCATTTCTCTCCGTTCCGCAAGGGGAAAGTGAAGAAAGTGGGGAAAGAAGTTCGTTTGCGTCTGGAGAACGGAGCCGCCATGGATAAGCGTCCAACGCCACAAGCGTCTCGCCAACGAGAAACAGCGACCCGCACACAGCTACAGGATTTCCAGTCTCGCGCGCCCATGCGGCGGCGGCGGACAACGCTTCCGGCAAAGCGGCGCAAGGCGTTACGTCGGCGATGCCGGCAGATCCCATGCGCGCGGCGACGTCCTCCGGCGCGAGCGAGCGGTCGTTCCGGATAGGTACCGCCCATGCGCGCGAAACGTGCGGCGCGAGCGTCCTAAGATGGCCAGAGACGTCCTTGTCGCCGCAGAATCCGGCCACAAGTCCGACTGGAGCCATGCTGTCAAGGACACGCGCGAGGGCAGCCGCGCCGTCTGGGTTATGAGCTCCGTCGACGACGTACGTCACGCCATCCCTCGCCACTAGCTGGCATCTTCCCGGCCACACGACGTGCGCAAGTCCATCGGAGATCGCCCAGTCGGGGATCGTGAACGGCAGCATGTCGAGCACAGTCTTCACGGTGGCGGCGTTCTCCTCCTGGAACGCGCCGAAGAGCGCGAATCCGGCGGGAGGCGTCCATGGTTGCGCCGCCACGAGCGGACTACCCTTCTCCGCCGCCACGAGCCTGATCGCGTCCAGCGCCTCGGGTGGCATGGCGCCGCACACGACCGGGCACCCCGGCTTGACGATGCCGGCCTTCTCCGTGGCGATGGCGGCATGGGTAGTCCCCAGCCAGCCGCAATGGTCAAGACCTATGCGCGTGATGACGCTTACGAGCGGCGAGGCGATGATGTTCGTCGCGTCAAGCCGTCCGCCGAGACCAGTCTCCAGCACCGCGACGTCTGGATGAACACGCGCAAAGAGGACAAATGCGACGGCAGTGAGCGCTTCGAAGAAGGTCACCTCAAGTCCCTGATCGCGCTCCAGTCGGGCAATGACGGAAAGCACCTCGTCCGCCACCGCCGCGAGCGCGTCGTCGGCAACGGGCTCGCCATCGATGAAGAAGCGCTCGTTGATGGCGACAAGATGCGGCGAAGTGTAGCGCGCCACGCGATAGCCGGCGGCGCGTAGCACGGAATCGAGCATCGCCGCCACCGCCCCCTTCCCGTTCGTGCCGGCGATGTGGATGCAGCGGAGCGTGTCCTGGGGATTGCCGAGCGCGGCCATGACGGCGCGGATCGTGTCAAGCCCCGGCCTCATGCCGAAACGGCGAGAGCGGGAGAGGAAGAGTGCGAATGGAGAACTTTTCACCTTTCACCATCCACCTTTCACCACCCAAAGGGCCGTCAATCCGTAGCCGGCAAGGATCAGCCACAGGACCTTGTCGGTAAGCAGCACGCGTTCGGGGCGGCCCACGTCCTCCCTGCGGTAGAGTAGAATCATGTACCGCACTATACCTAGCGCCACGAAGATGGCCGTGAACGCGAGCCCACGCGTGCCGAAGCGGGCGATCGTGTCTGCCGCCAGGGTGTATTGCAGATAGACGCCAAGTGCCCCAAGTGCGGACAGGCATATGAGCGCGTCGAGGATCCGCGGGTGGTAACCCTTCAGCGCGGCGCGCGAGGCCACCGCCACGGCCATCTCGTGCCGACGCTTGCAGAGCGCGAGAAAGAGCGAGAGGGCGAATGCACAGATGAGCAGCCACGGCGAGATGCGTACGTTCATCGCCGCCGCGCCGGCAACGGCGCGCAGCACGAACCCTGCGGCGATCACGAGCACGTCCACGTATGGAACCTTTTTCAGGAATCCGGTGTAGGCGCACTGCATCACGGTGTAGATGAGGATTACTGCGAACCCCCATGTGCGGTCCGGATGGCGCAGCACCAGATAGCACGGGAAGAGCAGCCCGACGGCGAAGATCGCAAGCGCGGCCCGCACCGCATCGATCTTCGATATGAGATCTGCGGCGATCGGCCGCAGCCGTTTCACGGGGTGAAGCCTGTCCGCGTCGTAGTCCGAGACGTCGTTCAAGAGGTAGAAGGCGCTGGAGACGAGCGAGAACGACCCAGCCATCGCGCAGACCAGCAGAAAAGGCCGCAGCCCGCGCGCCATCGAAGCCTGCGAAGCGTCCGCCACGGCGAAGAACCACGCCGCGAACACGACGGCGTTCTTCGTCCACTGGTTGA
>CAMPAF010000434.1 GCA_946631535.1 uncultured Verrucomicrobiota bacterium | reverse complement strand
TGCGCCAAAGGTAAGTTGTTTCAAATAGTTGTTTCCAATCATCAGAAGGCTCGGCTGTGAATTACGCAGATGCGCCCGTTTTTCATTCTTCCACATCCCCCACGCTGCGGACAGCATCCCCCATCTAACGTAAGAATGTGATATACTAGCGCCGACTCCTCATTGAAGACGAAGAAAGGAAGCACAGACATGACATCCATGAACACGCGCGAATTTTTGGCGGCTGCGACGGGCATCGGCGCGGCAGGGCTTGCGATGGCGCCGGGCGCGCCGTCCGCCGGCGCGGGCGCGCGGAGCGACACCGTGTTCAACGTGCGCGACTTCGGCGCCAAGGGCGACGGCAAGACGTCCGACACCGCCGCCATCCAGGCCGCGCTCGACGCCGCCGGCAAGGTGAGCGGGACCGTCTGGTTCCCCGCGGGCATTTATCCCTGCCACGCGCTCAAGGCGCCGGCCCACGTCACGCTCAAGGCCGATCCCGTGTGGATCTTCCACAAGGACCTCAAAGGCGCGGTGCTGCTGCTCGACGACCCGTCCGCCCCCTGCCTGCTCGACATCACGGGCGCGTACGGCGTGCACGTGCACGGGCTCCTCCTGCAGGGCATCCGCAACACGCCCGCGCCCGTCCACGGCATCTTCCTCAACAACGCCACGAAGTTCAGCCCGTGCGAGGACACCCTCGTGGTCGAGGACACCAAGGTGCAGGAGTTCTCCGGGCACGGCATCTACCTCAAGCGCGTGTGGCTCTTCATCATCCGCCACAGCCAGTGCTACCACAACGCCGGTTCGGGCGTGATGATCCACGGCTGGGACGGCTTCGTGACGGACAACCAGTTCTCCGGCAACGGCGGGCACGGCTTCGGCACGGAGGAGTGCGGCGCCACGGTGATGTTCACCGCCAACCGCGTGGAGTGGAACCGCGGCTATGGACTCTACCTCTGCGGCGGCGACGCCTGGAACGTGACCGGCAACTCGTTCGACCGCAACTGGGGCGCGGGACTCTGCGCCGTGGGCGTGAGCGCCTCCACGTTCACCGGCAACCTCTTCCGCCGGTGCGGCAAGGACTCGCATACCCTCGCGGAGGGCGAGCGCTCCTGCCAGGTGCGCATGGAGAAGTGCAGCGGAATCGCCTTCACGGGCAACGTCTGCCGCGCGGGACGCGACGACGGCGGCAAGGGCCTCTTTACGCCGCAGGTCGGTTTCATCCTCAAGGCGATGCGGTACTCGATCGTGAAGGACAACGCCCTCGCCGCAGGCTACATGGACACGCTGTTCGTGGACCAGGGCGGCCACGGCCCGGACTTCGTGTTCAAGGACAACGTCGGCTACCCAATGAAGTAACAGTACGCATAAAACCGCATGATGAATGCAACGACAACAAGGAGTTCCATGAAAAAGACGATTCTGATGTCGTGCGCCATTGCCGCCGCCGCCACGTTCGGCGGCCCGGGGCACGTATTCCCGCAAGTGAAACCAAGCGACGAGGCAAAGCTCGCGCAGCTAGTGGCCGACTGGCCCGCCGCACCGGCCGCCAAGAAGCACAAGATCCTCGTGTGCAACTATCTGCGCGGCTGCGAGTGGCACGGCCCGTCCGTCTCCTACGGCACGCGCCTATTCGCCCTCGCGAGCGTGAAAGGCGGATACCATGCGGACTTCACGGACATCCGCCAGCTCGCCATCAAGGGCCTGCTTGACGAATACGACGCCGTCGTCCTCAACAACACCACCAACTTCCAGGAGGCGGAGGCCCCCGGCGTCTCCGAGAACCTGCTCGCCTACGTCTCCAAGGGAGGTGGACTCCTCCTCGTCCACTCCGCCGTCGACGCCTTCAACGACTCGCCGACCGTGCAAGAGATGAACGGCGGGCTCTTCTGGGCGCATCCCTGGACGGCCGGAGGCGGCGACTGGTGCTTCCGCAACGAGGAACCCGACCACCCGCTCGTCGCCTCCTTCAAGTCGCTCCCGACGATCTTCCACCTGGGCGACGAGATCTACATGCACCCCACGCCCCCCTTCGACCGTTCCAAGGTGCGCGTGCTCATCTCGCTCTGCCTCGACGACGCGAACACCGCCGCCGCGATGAACCGGTTCGTCAAGAGGCACGGCGAGGGGAAGGTCCGCGCCGACCGCGACTTCGCCGTCTCCTGGTGCCGCCGCTGGGGCAAGGGCCGCGTGTTCTACACCACCTACGCCCACGACACGCGCGCCTGGCTCGACCCCGCGCGCCTCTACCACATCCTCGGCGGCCTCCAGTACGCCACCGGCGACGTGAAGGTGGACGACTCCCCGCGCGCCGACGGAAAGTGAGCGTGCCATGACAACCCGCCGCGCCTTCATCCAGTCCGCCGCCCTCGCCGCGCCCGCCCTTCTCGGCGCGCGCCCCAAGCCCTCTAACCGCATCTCCCTCGCCTTCGTCGGCTGCGGCTTGCAGGCCGTCTACGGCAACCTCAACTCATTCCTGCTCGACCCGCGCGTGCAGGTGACCATGGCCTGCGACCCCATCCTGCGCG
>CAMPAF010000433.1 GCA_946631535.1 uncultured Verrucomicrobiota bacterium | reverse complement strand
GTGGGCCTCGCCTCGAAGAACGCCATCCTGCTCGTGGAGTTCGCGAAGGACAAGCACGAGAACGAGGGCTACTCCATCGTGGACGCGGCCGGCGCCGCGGCGGGCGAGCGTCTGCGCGCCCTCCTGATGACGGCCCTCACCACGCTGCTCGGCACGCTCCCCATGATGATCGCCACCGGCGCGGGAGCCGCGAGCCGCAACCACCTCGGCACGACCGAATTTTTCGGGATGCTAGCGTCCGTGGTTTTTGGTATCCTACTCGTCCCGGGCCTCTATGCGCTCTTCCAGACATGGCGCGAGCGCATCAAGCGGCTCTTCGCATTCTTGTCCACTCGCGCGCGCCGCCGCAGAGACCTGAAGGCGAGAGAATCCGATCAATCTCACGCAGAGGTGCAGAGAGGCTGAGAGCACAGAGATGTTTTATTCACACTCATTCTCCTCTGTGTTCTCTGCGCCTCTGCGTGATAAAACGATATCGCGATACTGCACCCCACTGCTTGTCGCGATGGCGGCGCTGTCGGCCGACGCGCGATTCGTCGATCCGGAGATAGAGAAGTCGCAGGTCGTCCAGGTGAAGAAATCTTCCGTGCCCGGCAAGGCCGACTCGCTCCTGCCGCGCGGCAAGACGTGGAAGCTCGTCTGGCACGACGAGTTCGACGGCGCGGAGATCGACAAGACGAAGTGGATGTGCCGCGAAAGCTTCTGGGGACAGGACTTCCCCGCCTTCGCGCACGACTTCGAGGGCGTGGAGATGACGGGCGAGACGGCGAAGCTCCACCTGCTGCGCAAGGGCGACGACTTCTGCTCTCCGCATCTCCAGACCGGCTCGCTCACCTACGACATCCCGAAGGACTCCTCCGGCTTCTGGCCGTTCGGCACGTACCGCAAGCCACTGTTCATGAAGAAGTACGGCTACTTCGAGATCCGTTGCCGCCTGCCGAAGAACTCCGGCTGGCACGCCGCGTTCTGGCTGCAGGCGCCGGGTGTCGGCGCCACGCCCGACCCCGCGGTCTCCGGCGTAGAGACGGACATCATGGAAACCTACCGGCTCGTCTCGGACGGCATCGTCGTGGGCGGCAACGGCTGGAACGGCTACGGGAAGAACTCCTGCTGGTTCGACCACTTCGCGTGGAAGCACGAGGAAACGGCAGACGGCTGGCACAACTACGGCTGCGACTGGACGCCGGAAGGCTACACGTTCTACTGCGACGGCAAGAAGGTTGGCGAGCAGAACTACCCCGTCTCGCACGTCGAGGAGTTCCTCCTCGTCTCCACCGAGCCGGGCGGCTACCGCAAGGCCGGCAACGACGGCGGACTTTCGGCCGGGCGTCGCACATGGGGCAAGCCGGACGAACGCCTCTTCAAGGCTCAGCTGCCCGACTTCTTCGAGGTCGACTACGTGCGCGTATACGACGCGGTCCCACAGCCAGATCCTCGGCTCGAGCGTCCGCCGGAGACCGAGCTCCGCGCATGGGTCGATGCCGCATGGGCGCGCGTGATGAAGGAGTTCTACAGCCCCAAGACGGGCGGCATCTACGTGTGCGCGCCGAAGGACGTGCAGCCGGCGCGCGACTTCCCCGGCGGACTTCTCAAGCCGGAGCTTGGCTACGGAAAAGGACTCGAGGACTGCGCGATCAACGGCGGCGTGGCGCTATCTGGCCTTGTGGACGCATACGCCGTGACGAAGGACCAGGCATACGCCGCCGACGCGGCGAAGATCGCGAGGGGACTTCTCAACCTCGTCAACGCCCATCCGTACAAGGGGTTCGTGGCGCGCGGCCTCTGCGTGGAGGACGGCACGTCAATCTGCCGCCTCTCTTCGCGCGACCAGGTTACGCACTGGGCGCACGGACTGTGGCGCTACTGGCGGTCGGGTCTCGTGCCCGACGAGCTGAAGGCTCCGATCCGCGCGGCGTTCGCCGACGTGGCGGGCCTGATGGAGCGCAACGTGACGGAGGCAAACGGCTGGAACTTCCTGCAGGCCGACGGCACGCCGGATCCGCGCGGCATCTGCAAGATGCGCGAGACGATGCCGCACGAGGCGGCGCGCCTCGCCATGGTCTACGCGGCGGCTGGCGAGATCACTGGCGACGCGAAGTGGACGAAGCTATATCGCTCCTTGCGCGACGAGGCGCTCGACGGTTCCTGCCGTTTGGCGAACCTCTCCGAGAAGGACATCTCGCGCTGGATGCCGAGCTACACGCTCCTGCAGATGAACACGTCGCTCGAGGTGCTGCTCGGCATCGAGAAGAGCGTGAAGTTCCGCGCGAAGATCATCAGCGCGATGGTCACGTGCGCGCGCCAGGCGCGCGAACGCGCGAAGTCCATTCGCGGGAACGATTCGCGTTGGCTCTGCGGATGCGCAGAAGTGCATCTGGCCCAGCAGATGGTGCCGCGCGACGCGTTCGAGTGGAGCGGTTTCCAGCAGGCGATCCTCGCGAACGCGATCGTCCACACGTCGGCGGACAAGGTCGGCGCGTGCCGCGCCGTCCATCTTTTCGCCGCGTACTGGCG
>CAMPAF010000432.1 GCA_946631535.1 uncultured Verrucomicrobiota bacterium | reverse complement strand
CGGCGGACAAGGTCGGCGCGTGCCGCGCCGTCCATCTTTTCGCCGCGTACTGGCGTGCGCGTTTCGGCGGCGATCTGTAATCCATCATTGGGGACGAGGACGATGAAGAAGAGCATCTTCGTGCTTTTGTATGCCACCTTGCTTGCATGTTCGGCCGAGGATGAACGCGCCGCCGTAGTGCACAGCGACTGGTCGAAGAGTGCGTTCGCGAGCGAGTACGACAAGCACCTGAAGGCTCTCGGATGGTCATTCGACAAGTTCCAGAACACGCGCCTGCCTGAGCTGACGGAAAAGCTTGGCGACTACCAGTTTGTCATCGCGGCGTCGGTCGCCAACTACACCCAGACGGTGAATATTGGTCCATACGCTGCGGCATGGCGGAAGTGGCTCGAAGGCGGCGGCAATCTCATCATCACGGACGCAAACTACGGTTCCGTGCTGGGGGCTTGGGTGGGGGCGTTCGGTCCCGAGTTCGCGTGTGGTTGCGCTTCTTGCTCCGCGCACACGAAACCTTCCGAGGAGACGCGCGTCCTCACCGCACATCCGGATCCGCTGACCGACTGCCCGAAGCCGCTCGGCCGCCTCATCCGCGACAACTACCACCAGTGGACACATCTGACGAAACTTGGCGAGGCGTGGCACAAGCCGGTCACGTGCGTGGACGGCGCGCCGATCTTCGCCTACCGCAAATGGGGCAAAGGGATGGTGGTGCTGACGAGCGCGGCGTCGCTTAAGAACAGCCCGATTGCGCGGACGCTTCTCGAGAACATTGCGGCACACCGCCGTCTGCGCGAGAAGGGCGCAGAGATCATTTCCTTCGAGCCGAACCTCGACGGCGGTAGCCCCGGCAAGCGCGTAGCGCGTATCCAAATGAAGGTGGTGCCAGGGCGCATCCGGAAACTGTCCGCCTCGTTGAACGTACGGAACGCCTCGTGGAAGGGCAACGCGGCAACGGCAACGGAAACGGCCTCCGTCAAGGTGCCTGCGAACGGCGAGGTGACGCTGGAGGTGGCGTGCGCGATCATGCGCAGCGGAAAAGTGGAGTCGAAGCTGGACGTGCAGGCGGATGGCCAGCCGCTTCTCTCCTGCGAATGGGAGGAAACGACGCCGCGCGCGGTCGGGATCCGCCTGAAGCGCAAGCATTTGTATCCGGGAGATGAGTTGGTGGCGCAGATGGCGTTTGCAGGATGCGGCCGCGCGGGAGCGTGGTCCTCCCTTGAGGGGGCGGCGTGGCAAATCGACGATGGTGCGTGGCAGATGCGCGAGGCGAAGGATGGCGACTGGACGATCCCGGTGGACGGCCTTGCCCCCGGCGCGCACGTGTTCCGCGCGAAGCTCTGCTACAAGCCGGGGTTCTTGAAATCGCTGAGCCCGGCAGAGCGCAACCTGCTCGACTGGGGCGAGGGCGAGGAGGTGCAGTTCTTCACGCATCCCGAGCCGAAGTACCGGATGCGCGGCGACCATGTGCTGCTGGAGAACGGCAAGCCGTTCTTCCCGCTTGGCTTCTACGAGGTCTCCTGGACGATTCCGGCGGCGGAGCGTCTCGCCATGGTCCAGGACGTGGCGAAGTGGGGATACAACACGGTCCACGTGGGCATGCGCGGCGACGAGTACGACGGTGACGGGTACGGCGCGTTCCTCGACGCGTGCGCGAAACTCGGGATTCGCGTGATCACCGAGTTCGACGTGGGCCGGGCAGAGTCGGTGATCCGCAAGTACCGCGGGAAACCGGCCGTGATGGGGTGGAACCCCGGTGACGAGCCGGCGCCTAAGGGGATTACGCCGCAGGAGATGTTCCGACGCTACGACAGCTTCAAGCAGATCGACTCCGACCACATCGCCTATACGGTCATCTGCGTGCCGAGCCAGTACGCCAACTACGCGGCGGGCACGGACGTACTCGCCCCCGACCCATATCCGGTGCCGCGCCGTCCCGTCGACGACGTCTACCGCCGGTTCAAGGAGGCGAAGGCGGCGGCCAACAAGGCGGACACGGCGCTTTGGGCCGTGGGGCAGGCGTTTGGCGGGCAGAAGTACGGCAAGAAAGGTTCGTGGCCGCGGTGGCCTGACGCGCGCGAGTTCCGTGCGATGAGCTATCTCTCGCTGATGGCTGGCGCGAAGGGCATAATCTACTACGTGTTCTCGGACGGTTCCTTCGACATCCGCCAGGCGCCAGACCTGCTGGAGGCGGTGCAGACGTTTCCCGCCGAGATGCGCGGAATTGTTCCGTTCGTGCTGGACGGAAAAAGCGAACTGCTGGCTGAGGACGTCGATGGCGTCTATGCGATGGCCTGGACACTCGGTGCGGAGCGTCGGCTCGTGGTGGTCAACGCGCGGAACAAGGAGACGGCGGTAACGCTTCCTTTTGCCGGCACTCGTGTGATGTTCGGTGCGCCACGCGAAGTCAAACAGCCGTCCTGCGGTAAGCTGTCCTTCACATTGCCGCCTCTCGAGCGCGTCGTTATCGCGCCGTAAGCACGTTTACACGGTGTCGCTCGCACGGACGAAGGGGCGCATCTGCGTAATTCA
>CAMPAF010000431.1 GCA_946631535.1 uncultured Verrucomicrobiota bacterium | reverse complement strand
CGGTCGCGCCAGTCGCGCGTCTCGATCACGGTCGTGCCCTCGCCGCCGGCGATCACGGGCACGTTGCCGTCGGCCAGCACGCGCACCCGCGCGCCCGCCGCCGCCTGCACCACGTAGTTTGACGAGGCGTCCGTGAAGAGCGGCGCGCCGCCCAGCACCAGGACGTTCGTGCCCGTCGCGTCGTTCACGTACGTGCCGACAGAGGCTTCGGCTACCGAGTCGCCCTTCTTGTAGACCACTCCATCGCCGATCCGGTAGGACGTGACCGCTCCCGCGTCCGGGCCGAACACGACCGCGCCGCCGCCGATCTTCTTGAACGTCCCCGTGAGCGCGTTGATCGTGACCGTCTGCCCCTCCTTGACGTACAGCATGCTCGTCTCGCCGCTGCCCGCCAGCGCGCCGACCGTGACGTTCGGCGCGAATGTCCCGTCCGGCGCGAAGAACGCCAGCTGCGACCATGCGGCCAGCGTCACCTTGTTCGTCGCGTGGCCCGGCACGGACGACGCGCCAAAGTTCAGGAAGTCGGGGGCTTTCCTGTCCGAAGACCCCTGCAGGACATTGACGGCACCCTCGAATGTGTTGTTCCCCAGCAGCCACGTACATTCCATCTCATTCACGCGAGTACGTTGAACCTCCATCGCCACAGTTCCCGTGCCGGTGATGTCGCCGAGGAGAACATGGTCCGGCATCGCCTGCAGCGACAGCTTGCCGCCCGACAGTACCACGTCCGTTGAGTTGGTCCACCACTCCTGCGCCGCCCAGGAGAGCGCGTTCGTCGAATAGGTGGCGGGCTTCATGTAGAGGCAGCAGCCCGTCGGCACGTTCACCTTCGCGGACGGATCGAGCGACGTGTCGTTGTAGAGAAGCAGGTCCGTCAGGCCGGTGGTGGAGAGCGCGAGGGTGTCCGTTCCCTCATCGGGCGGCAACATGACGTCGCCCTCGCCGATCAAGCCGATGCGGGCGGACGCGAACACATGCCCGCAGTTCGGCCACCGGCGCACGGCCGAACAGCCGCTGAACGTCAGCGGGATGTCCAGCACGTCGCCGTCCGCGTCGACGAAGGCGAAGTCGGGCGCGTCGAAGACATACCCGGGCAAGATCGAGACGCTCGTGCCGTCAAGGCCGTAGGCGATGCGTGTCGTGTCGCCCTTGACGCGGACTTTCCCCGTTCCGTGCGCCACCAGCGCGCCCCAGATGCGGATTCGGCTGGCCTCGACGTCCGTGAAGTCGACCGTGAGCGTGGCGCCGTCGGTGATGACCATGCTCGCCCGCAAGGCCCCCAAGGAGACGTTCGCCACCGTCACGTTGGTGATCACCACCGTCACGTCGCCGACGATGGTGAACCTGTTGCCCGACACGTTCTCGGCCTCGTTCGACGACGGCCATTCGACCGTCGTGTTCGTCAGCGTGTAGTTCGCCGCCGTCGCCGCCATCAAGCCGCACGCGGCCATTACTGCCATCACAACTCTCTTCATCGCGCTACTCCTTTTCCTCTATCAGAATCTCGTCCACCCAGACGCTTTCGACCGCCGCGGAGCCGTTCTTCTTGTCGAACGGCCCCACGCCGATCCAGAAATACTCCTCGCGTCCAGGCTTCCATTCGGCGACAGTATACCACACATAGCCGTCGCCTTTCAATGCGTCGGTTTTGACGGTGATCTGTCCGCACCCCTTCCGCATGGCGTTGCTGTAGACGCCCGCCCAGAACGCCTTGCCGGACGCGTCCGGCTTGCGCTCCACGCGCACTCGTGCCTTGAGCGCGTAGGTGCGGTCTGGACGGAACCTCACGCTGTCCATCTGGAACGTCACGCACCAGCCGTAGTGGACGTTCGAGATGCGGATGGCCCGCCCGTCCCGCGCGGCAGGGTCGTCGCGGTAGTCCGCCCACTCGCCCTGCTTCGCGATGCGGAGGGACGAATCGGGGATCGTGCCGAACGGCGCGGGAGGGTCGCGCTGCTGCGCGACCTCCTTCCACGCGCGCACCGTCGCCGCGTGGCGATCCTTCACATTGCCAGAGGAAAGGCGGATGTCCTTCGCCTCGTCCATCCGCGCGAGGAGGGAACGCGCCAGGCTTTGCATTTCTTCTTCCCGGGAGGGGCGCGCTGCCGCGCGACCGACTGGGACAACGGGCGTCCCGCCCGTTGCGGACGCGCGGCAGCGCGTCCCTCCCGTAAAATCCAATGTCACGCGTCGCAGGCGTTCTAGGCGGATGTAGTCGAATGAAAAAGCCGTCATCCGCACGTTGTACGCGAATGAGCCGCCGGGACGGCGGCTCTCCATATGGGGAGCCGCCATCTTGGCGGCGTCACGATCCTCCTCCTTCGCCACTTCTTCCGCCTTCTTCATCTGCGTCTGCGCCCATGCCACGAAATCGTCGTCCAGCACCTCACGGCACGTCGCCGACGCCACGTCCTCGTAGATCTTCAGCGTGCGCGAAGGATCCGCCCCCACGTACGCCGCCTCGCGGCGGTGCGCCTCGTCGAACACGGCCCGCACGATCGGCGCGGCCTTGCCGTAGTACCCTGCAAAGAAATCGGCGATCAGCGGCTCCGCC
>CAMPAF010000430.1 GCA_946631535.1 uncultured Verrucomicrobiota bacterium | reverse complement strand
CGAGCGCGAGGAAGTCCACCTTCATCTTCTTCGCCTCGGCGAGCGCGTACTCGAACCCGTCCGGCGAGGCGATCGGACGCCCCGTGCGGAAGTGGAGCGCCGAACGGTACGGCTTCGCCATGCGCCCCGAATACTGCCTGAACGGCTCGCCCCGCGCGTCGTCGATGGAGAGGTGCGAGTCGCCCACCACCATGAAGCGGCACTGCCCCTTGTACGACGGCATGGTGAAGCGCAGCGATTCCTTCACAGACGCAAACGACACGCCGCCGGCCGGTGTCCCGTCCGCCCGCGCGCGCGGCACGGCCGCCATCGCCGCCGCCGCCGCCCCAAACATGAACACGTTTCTTCTGCTCATTTCCATGGTCTTACCTCTCTAACCCTTAAACTCTTTAACCTTCTAACCTTTTAACCTTTCAACCTTCTAAGCTTTTAACCTTCTAAGCTTTTAACCTTCTAAGCTTTTAACCTTTTAACCCTTTAATCTTTTAACCGTGCAACGGCGACGACTCCCGCGAGTGCACCTGGCTGCGGTAGAGCGACCAGCCGTTGTTCAGCCAGAACGCGATGCAGCACGCCCACATCGTCGGCAGCAGCAGCTCGTGGTTGCCGGATATTTCCGCCACCATTACGATCGAGGTCAGCGGCACGCGTATGGAGCTCGCCAGGAACGCCGCCATTCCCACGAGCGCGAACGCACCAGGATTTATGCCCACCGATGCAGGCAGTATGCCGCGGAAGAAAAGGCCAGTCGCCGCGCCCAGCGCGCCGCCGCACGCGAGCGCCGGCGCGAAGAGTCCGCCGGAGCCGCCCGATCCGACCGTGAACGACGTGGCGATCACCTTCACGAAGAAGAACACCAGGAATCCCACCGCGGGCAATGTCCCGTACCGGCCGAACGAATCGCCGCCCGCCGTGAACGCAGTCTGGATGAGCGCGTAACTGGACCCGAGGATGTCTGGAAACACGAACCCGAGCATGCCCGTCACGAGGCCGCCCGTGCCCACGCGCACCCACATCGGCCAAGTGCGCACCGAGAACCAGCGTTCCGTCCCGCGGAACACGCTGATGTAGAAGCGGGCGCCGAACGCCACGACGAAAGCAAGAACAAGATAAGGTAGCAGGCGCAATCCGTTCACGAACGCGCACGGCGTCATGTCGAAGAGCGGTTCCCAGCCGTAGAAGCAGCAGAAGATGGTGTAGCTCATCACCGAGGCGACGACCGACGGCATGATGGTATCGGCCTCCATGTCGCTTGAAGAGTAGAATATCTCGGCCCCGAAGATCGCGCCCGCGAACGGCGCGCGGAAGAGCGCCGCGATGCCGGCCGCAAGGCCCGCCGCCATAAGGATGCGCGAGGCGCGCTTGTCGAGCCTGAACGCGCGGTTCACCACGCTGCCGCACGCCGCGCCAAGAAGCGTCACAGGCCCCTCGTAGCCCGCGCTGCCGCCGAAGCCGACAGTCAGCACAGACGCGACTGACTTCACGGGGATCACGCCGCGCGAGATGGACTCGCCCCTGTGGAACGCCTTCACGGCGGAATCCGTGCCGCGCGCATGCTCCACCCGCGCGAAGCGCCTGATGAGCAGGCAGCCCAGCACCGCGCCGATCGCCGGCAGGAACACGAGCAGCCAGCGGTGCGGGTCGGTAAGGCTCGCCACCGTCCAGAACGGATGCACGATCTCGCCCTTCGGAAGCATCGACATGAAGTCGTGATGCCCAAGGTCCTCCATCACGTACACCTTGGCCAGGTGGATCATCCAGTAGAACGCCACCGTCACGAACCCCACAAGCACCCCGACGAGCGCGGCGAGCGTCACGTACTTGCCAGTCTTCACGGACATGCCGTGTCCGGACAGGAACAGCTTGAACGAGCCTCTGGAGATTTGCTTGAGCATGCGGGAGGATTATACCATACCTTCGGACCTTCCGGCGGCGCGGCGCGCGCGGAAAAACGACTGGAGCACGGCCTTGCACGGCTCCTCCATGACGCCGCGCACGATCTTCGGATGGTGGTTGATGCCGGGATGTGCGAAGATGCCGAACGTCGTCCCGCCGCCGCGCTTGGGGTCGTCGAGCCCCCACACGACCGTGTCGATCCGCGCGAGGACGATCGCGCCAGCGCACATCGGGCAAGGCTCCTTTGTCACGTAGAGGCGCGTGCCCGTGAGCCGCCACGCCCCCTTCGCCGCGAACGCCGACGACAAGGCCAGCATCTCCGCGTGCGCCGTAGCGTCCTGCAGCCCCTCCGTCTGGTTGTGCGCGCGCCCGAGGATCCGCGCGGTCAGCGGGTCGGGGTCGAACGTCGGCTCGTGCCCGTTCGGCGCCTCCAGCCAGGACGGCTCCACGACCACGCAGCCGGTCGGCACCTCGCCGTCCGCCGCCGCCTTCTCGGCCTCGCGCAGCGCCATCGCCATGAAGTATGCGTCAAAGTCCTGTTCCATGCGCATAGTTTACCATAACTGCTCCCGGCGCACCATCGGCGCCCGCGGCAGGGGCGCATCTGCGTTTTCATCCTTGCGCTTTGGGATTGGAAACAACCAGAACAACTAGTAAAAACAAC
>CAMPAF010000429.1 GCA_946631535.1 uncultured Verrucomicrobiota bacterium | reverse complement strand
AGAACTGTCGCATCATTCGCCGCAAGGGCGTGGTGCGCGTGATCTGCACAAACCCTCGCCACAAGCAGCGCCAGGGCTAAGGAAAAAAGGAAAAAACAACCATGCCAAGACTGATGGGTGTGGATATTCCCGGCAAGAAGCATATACGCTATGCTCTCCGGTATATCCATGGAATCGGGCCGAAGCGCGCAGATGACGTGCTGGCCGCATGCAAGGTCGAGCCTTCCAAGAAGGCCGATGACCTAACACAGGACGAGATCCACGCGATCGTCACTTTCATTCAGGACCATTTCCGCGTGGAAGGCGACCTGCGCCGCGAGGTTTCGCAGAACATCCGCCGCCTGATGCAGATCGGGTCGTACCGCGGGCTCCGTCACAAGAGGGGCCTTCCCGTGCGCGGCCAGCGCACGAAGACGAACGCCAAGACGCGCAAGGGAGGCCGTCGCGCCTCTGCCGCAGTGATCCGCGCGGCCGCTCCGACGAAGAAGTGAGCGAGGAGACTTAATCCATGAGCGAAGAAAACATCAAGCAGGAACAGGCGGCCGCTCCGGCGGAAGCGCCTGTCGCCGACGCGGCCGCTCCGGCCGCCGAGGGCGACTCCCCCGCGAAGAAGGCCCGTCCGGGCAAGTCAATCCCCGCGGGGATCGCGTTCATCCGTTCCACCTTCAACAACACGCAGGTGTCGATCGCCGACGCGCGCGGCGGCGTGATCGCCTGGAGCTCGGCCGGCAAGGCCGGCTTCAAGGGCAGCCGCAAGTGCACGGCCTTCGCCGCCACGATGGTGGCGCAGGACGCCGCCCGCACGGCGTTCGCGAAGGGCATGCACGAGTGCGAGGTGCGGATGCAGGGCGCTGGCGCCGGCCGCGAGTCGGCCGTGCGCGCCATTCAGGCAGCAGGCATCAAGGTCACGATGATCACGGATACGACGCCGATTCCGCACAACGGTTGCCGTCCGCGTAAGCGCAGGAGGGTTTAATCATGGGTCGCTACACAGGTCCACACACGAAGATTTCTCGTCGTTTCGGCGAGCCGCTTTTCGGTCCAGACAAGGTTCTCGACCGCCGCACCAATCCGCCGGGCCAGCATGGCGCCCGCCGCAGGAAGAAGCTCTCCGAGTACGGCGAGCAGCTGCGCGAGAAGCAGAAGGCCCGTTTCATCTACGGCATGATGGAGCGTCAGTTCCGCACGTTCTTCGAGCGTGCCAAGGCGAAGCAGGGCGTCACGGGCGACATCCTCCTGCAGCTCTGCGAGACGCGGCTCGACAACATCGTCTACCGCCTCGGCCTTGCGCCGACGCGCCCTGCCGCGCGCCAGCTCGTCACGCACCGCCACGTCACGCTGGACGGCAAGATCTGCAACGTCCCGTCGTGCATCGTGAAGCCGGGCCAGGTGGTTGGCCTTCGCGAGAAGTCCAAGGGCCTGATGGCCGTCCAGGATTCCCTCAACAAGCACCGCGTGACGGTGAACTGGCTTGAGTGGAACCCGGCGAGCCTGACCGGTTCGCTGACGGCTGTCCCCGCACGGTCCGACATCCCCGAGAACATCAACGTTCAGGCGATCGTCGAACTGTATTCGCGTTGACGCCATGGCGTGGGCCGTCGCCTGCGGCGGCCCGCGTTCCGCTCTTTCGTTTCTTTCACCCGTTTCAAGGGAGGTTCCTATGCCAATCCGTTTGAGCCGTTTTGAAATGCCGCACCACGTCCAGAAGGACGAGGGTGGCGACGGAAAGTACGCACGCTTCGTCGCCGAGCCGTTCGAGATCGGCTACGCGCGCACGATCGGCAACTCGCTTCGCCGCGTGTTGCTCTCCTCTATTGAGGGCTGCGCGATCTGCTCCGTCAAGATCGCGGGCGTAAACCACGAGTTCTCCACGATCCCCGGCGTCGCCGAGGACGTGACGGACATCATCCTAAACCTCAAGCGCGTGCTCCTCAAGACGTTCACGCGCGACGAGACCACTCTCCGCTTGAAGAAGGAGGGACCCTGCACGGTGACCGCCGGCGACTTCGCCGAGGAGAACTCCGTGGAGGTGATCAACAAGGATCAGGTCATCGCGACGCTCGAAGAGGGCGCCAAGCTCGACATGGAGTGCGAGATCCGCACAGGCCGAGGCTTCTGCCTCGCCGAAGCCAACAAGCAGCCGGAGCAGGAGATCGGCCGCATCGCGATCGATTCCATCTTCTCGCCTGTCACGCGCGTCAACTTCCTCGTGGAGAACACGCGCGTCGGCCAGCGCACCGACTATGAGAAGCTCGTCATGGACGTGTGGACCGACGGTCGCGTCACCCCTGACGACGCGCTGAAGACGGCCGCCGCCGTTCTGCGCCGCCACCTCGACGTGTTCGTGGACTACTCCAACGAGGAGTCGCTCGAGTTCGACGACTCGGAGAAGAAGGGCGCCGACGAGCGCGAGCGCCTGCGCAAGCTGCTGAACATGTCCGTGAACGAGATCGAGCTTTCGGTCCGTGCCGCGAACTGCCTCAACAACGCCAACATCACAACCGTCGGCGAGCTCGCCCAGAAGACCGAGGCCGACATGCTCAAGTACCGCAACTTCGGCAAGAAGTCGCTGA
>CAMPAF010000428.1 GCA_946631535.1 uncultured Verrucomicrobiota bacterium | reverse complement strand
CGCACCGCGACGCGATGCCGATCCTGCGCATGGAGCCGGACGTGCAGAACCAGGGGTACGCCGCCGGCGTCGCGTCGGCGATGGCGGTCGCGGCCGGCGTGCCAGTGCGGTCGATCCGCGTGAAGGCGCTCCAGCACCATCTCGCAGAGAAGGGCATCATTCCGTACGAGACGCTGGAGACGGGCGATTCCTTCCCGCCGAAGGACGCGGACTTCGACCGTGCGATCCGCACGCTTCCGAACGACTACGAGGGGCTGGCCGTCCTGATGAGCGATACCGAGCGGTCGATCCCGCGCCTGAAAGAAGCCTGGCGTACGGCGGACACGCTCGACGCGAAGCTCGTGTACGCGCACGTGCTGGGCATGATGGGCGACCGTACTGGCGAGGCGACTTTGCTCGCGAAGTTCGAGTCCGCCTCCTGGGACAAGGGCTGGAACTTCCGTGGCATGAGCCAGTTCCTGCGGAGCGTGAGCTGGACGGACAGCTACGCCATCGCTCTCGGTCGATCACGTTCGCTGGCTGCGCGTCCTGCGCTCGACGCGAAGGCTGCGGCGCTCACCGCCGACATGCACTACTCCCACTTCCGCGCGCTTGCGCTCGCGTACGAGGGGCTTGGCGACCCGGCCGGGGTGCAGGCGTTGGCGCGCCTCCTGCGTCTGCCTGGCGTGGGCGGACACGCCCTGCGTGCGGGCGACAAGATCCCGCCCGTGCGCAACTACTCGAACCGGGAAGGCGACCGCGAACGGACGCTCGTCCTGAAGGAACTGTGCCTTGCACGGGCGATCTTCAACCTCGGCGATACGGCAGACGGCCTCGGCCGCAGGACACTGGAGGCGTACGCCGCCGACCCGCGCCGCGCCTATGCCGAGCACGCCAGGCTTGTTCTTGCTGCGCCGCGAGGAAGGTCAGGCAAGTAACACTGCGAGTTCGGGATCCTTTTGGGTGATCTCTTCCGGAGTGAGACCGTCGATCTCGTGCGGGAATACGATCCAGTCTTCAAGTTCGCGCACGTGGAAGTCCGGCTTCCCGTCTGTGACGTTCTTGCTGGGCTTCCAGTAGACGCAGGCGATCTTCGTTTCGCACTGCCGTTCGGCGAGCTTCTTTCGCATCGCCGCTGCCGTGCGGCCAGTGTCGAAGACGTCATCCACAACCAGCACCTTCGTGCCGGGCTCTAGGGCGGCGAACACGGTGTCCGCGTGCGAGAACACGACTTCGGTCTGGCTCTGGCCGATGCCAGTGTAGCTTGCGCACTTCACGGGCATATGGCGAAGCGCGACGCCCTTCACCTTCAGAAACTCGTGGACGGCCGTGCCTACCGGCGCGCCGCCGCGCCAGAGTGCCAACAGCACGTCGGGCCGCCAGCCTGAGTCGAGAATCTGCCGCGCGAGGCGCCAGCCGTCGCGCAGGAACTCCTGCGCATCTAGATAGACCTTGCTTTCCATGCCCGAGATTATATCATATTATGCGACTATGTGATCTGGAAGGGAAGGAACGGGTCGCGGACGTAGGGACGCGGGATCGTGCGTTCCGTGGTCGTAGCGCCCGCGACGACCTTCACCTTTATGTCGCCGGAGAAGTTGTCGAAGCGGCTCCAGGCGCAGACTATGCCGGCGGCCTGGTCGAGGCCCTCGGGCGTGCAGACCTTGGGAATGAGGGCTGTGGGACCGGGGACGGAGATTGGCGCAACGAGCGTGTCCGACTCGGCGCAAGCCTTGGCGAGGGTCGCGTTCTCGTTGGCGTCGCGGCCGAGGATGACGCCGGTGCCGTCGGGCAGACGGAAGCGGCGGGCCATGTTGAGTAGTTCCACGAGGCGGCGGTCGTCAAGACCCTCGTGGACCATAAGGTCCTTCAGGCGGCGTCCGAATCCTTTCTCGGTGAGCTTGCAGCCGCCGGCTGGCGATGGGTAGTCCGTCAGGCCGTATTTCCTCGCCAGCTCGAACTGCGGCTCGCGGCGGCGGCCCGAGAGGCCGAGCAGCTTCGAGCGGTCGATCAAGCCTTCCTGCTCCGGGATGGTCGGCTCGAGAAGCTGGGCACAGAGCGGACGCACGAGGCGCCCGGCGAGTCCGCTCGACCTCTCCACCACGCCGAGAGACTGGCGGTTCTGGGACATCGGGCGCTGGTTGAGCACCTCGCCGGTGGCGACGAAGTCGTAGCCAAGCTGCGTCATCAGCTCGCCGGCGCGGCGGATCATCGTGGCGTGGCAGTCGATGCACGGGTTCATCGCGCCGCCGAAGCCGTGGGGAGGGGCCTTGACGAGCGCGATCTCGTCGTCTGTGAAGTCTACCACGTGGAGAGTGATGCCGAGGGCGGCGGCAGCCTTGCGGGCGGCGTCGGGCGCGAAGAAGGGCGTCGCGAACGTGACGCCCTCCATCTCGGCGCCGGCGTCGCGCAGGACGCAGACGGCGAGCTGCGAGTCTAGTCCGCCCGACAGGAGCGAGAGCCCTCGGGCTTTTTTGGTATAATGTTCGCAAGCCATGGACGGAGAGTTTACAACATGATGCGGTTTGGTGCAATACTGTTTGCGGCCGCCTTTTCCGTGCAGCCCCTGCCGCAGGCGGACGGGCCGCTGGAGCCGTCCGTCCAGAACGAGGTGGACCACGCG
>CAMPAF010000427.1 GCA_946631535.1 uncultured Verrucomicrobiota bacterium | reverse complement strand
GCGGCGAGCGCCGCGGCGATGAGGCCCAGCGTCTCATCTCGTGTCATGGTTGCTCCTCCATCACGGTCTGGTTGTAGAAGTCCCTGGGCGACGTTCCGGGCGGCAGCTCGCCGACCCACGCGCACGGCTCGTCGGGCGCGCCTTTGTACGCGCACCCGACCGTGCCGTCGTCATAGACGGCCCCGCCATCGCACGCGCCGCCCGTGAACGGGCATCTCGAATCGTTCAATTCGGCCTCCGTTCGAGCAGCTACGCTTCGCGCGCGTGTTACGCGATGTACACTTCTTTTTTTCTATTTCCTTTTAAAAGGAATGGCGCGTCTTCGCGTAGCTGCGTAGCTTTCCCTGCTCAATCGTTGTTTTCACTCTTCAAAGTGCGTAGCTTTTGCGTAGCTAGTCCGTAGCTGTCAGCTACGCACGTGCGTAGCTTTTCGCGGTGCGTAGCTGGGGTGCGCAGCTCCATGCGCAGCCGCGGTGCCACGCGCCAGCCTAACGGTCACGCGAGCGTGAATATCCGCACCTGCCTCCCGTTCCTGCGCGTGCTCTGGACCCTGAAGTCGAACTTCGCGCAGATGTCGGCCGAGAACTGGTTCTTGCCGTACGGCTTGCGCACCCCGCTCTCGTCGCACCACTTCGAGTAGCGCTGGTAGGCGTCGCGCGTCTCGCGCTCGAACAGCCACTCGCGCTCGATGAAGTCGTCGTCGAGCCATTGCAGGATCGTGGAGTTGTCCGTCTCGATGTCGCGCAGCATGCGCTTGCTCTCGTCGTTGTCCGTGGGCCCGCGCTGCTTTATCACGCGCTTCAGGCCCCAGACGCCGCGCACGATGGCGGCCTCGCAGCATTCCTCCGACCTCAGCTTCTCGCCTATGTCCGGGTCGAAGTCGGGGTCGGCCTTCGTGAAGTGCGCGTTGAAGCGCACGGGGAACAGGCGCCGCAGCGTGCCGTCGTCCAGCTTCTCCATCTTCGGGAAGCGGTTCGCGCTGAACATCATCGTGCAGTACGGCGTGAACTCGTACCCCCTGCTGTTCTTCACGTCGGTGCTTATCTTCGAGCCCGCCACGGCCTTCTTGAAGACCTCGAGGCTCGAGCCGTCCGTGAACTCGCTCGAGATGTCGTCGCCGAGGTTCGCGAGCTTGCCCGAGAGGTACTGCTGGTTGAAGCGGTCGCCCAGGGCGCGCAGGCTCAGCGACGAGTAGTTGTCCTCGCCGAGCACGTTGCGGATCATGTCGATGTAGGTCGACTTGCCGTTGCTCGCCGTCTCGTTCTGCTTGCCCAGCAGGATGGCCGCGAAGGCGTACTTCCCGCTCCGGTACATGCACAGCCCCAGGAACTCGCACAGGTTCGACTCGATGAACGGGTCGCCGCACGCCACGCGCCTGAGCATCCCGTCGAGCACGTCGCTCTGCGCCTCGGGGTTCCAGTCGTGCGGTATGACGTTCGGAATGCGGAACTCAGGCGAGAACGACAGCAGCTCCATCGTCTCGATGTCGAGCACGCCGTTCCTGAACCCGATGAACCTCGGCGGGCTCTGGGTCTCGTGCGGCATGGTGAGCGTGAGGTACTTCACCACCTCCTTGCGGTCGCGGTCCTTGGAGTTGGGCCACTCGCGCAGGATGGCCCTCTCCACGCTGTCCCAGCCGACGCGGTAGCTCAGGCCGTCGTACACGGCCGGCGCGCCGTCCAGGAAGCACGCGCTGTACTTGTCGAGCAGCCTGCCGGCGACCGAGACGTGGTTCGCCCGGCGCTGCGGCGCCCCGTCGCCCTGCGGGTCGAGCTCTTCCCTGTAGTACGCCTCGCTCTTGCCCTTCGGCAGCTTGAGCGCCGACCTGAGCAGCTTGTCGACCTCGGATTTCGGCAGCGGGTCTTTAGCGTGCGCGTTATATGTCTCGATGCTCGCGATGATCGCGTCGTCCGGCCACGATTGCGACATGAGGCCGCACGCCATCTTGTAGAGCTTGTTGTTGCGCCCTCCCTTGGAGAACGTGGAGGCGTCGACGTGCTCGCCGCCGCCCTCGTCCGCCTCGCGACCGTCGTCCTTCGGCCGCACGTACTCGATGAACTCGTACACCAGGTCGTTCGCCTCCGCTATTCCGTCCTCTGGAGGCACCTCCCACACGTACTCGGTGCCCGTGTCGGGGTGGATGCTCGGCGGAAGCACGGCCAGCGAGCCGTCGCCGCGTATGTCGACGCCGAGCTCCTCGTTCACGCTCGGCGCGACGTGGCGGTCAGCCCTGTAGTAGAGGTGGAACCCGCCCGTGGGCGTGCAGCACGTCGCGGTCTCGGGGAGGTCGCCGTGCTCCATCTCCCAGTCGCGCATCGTCTCGTAGCCGTCCACGTCCTTGCGGTCCACGTCGACGACGACGATGCCGCCCGAGGGCGCGCCCAGCGACGCGCCCACGTTGCACTTCGGGGTCAGCTCCCACCACTCGCGGGCCTTGGCCGCGTCGCGCGTCGCGTCGTCCAGCCCGTTCGGGGTGTGCGCCGTGACGGGCTTCTTGGCCTTGTGGCCCAGGATGAGCACGGCGAAGCCGAGGTCGAGGTACTCCAGCGCGGCGTCGAGGAACTTGCTATCGGCCATTCCCCCACCCCGCAGCCTCGAACACGTTC
>CAMPAF010000426.1 GCA_946631535.1 uncultured Verrucomicrobiota bacterium | reverse complement strand
ATGATCGCCACCTGCTTCCTGCTGGACGGCATCCCGATGCTCTACAACGGACAGGAGATCGCGGACGCGAGCCCGCACTCCATCTGGTCGAACCGCGACCATGGAAAGTGGTGCATCGACTGGTCGCGCGCGCACGACGAGGTCGCCGTCGCCCGCCGCGCGCTCGTTCGCCGTCTCGCGCGCCTTCGCCACGCGCATCCCGACCTTTTTGACGCGCCCGTGGTGTGGCATCCCGTGCCGGATCCGGAGAAGGTGTTCGCGTTCTCGCGCCCTCTGCCGGATGGCACCACGCTCACGCTCGCGGTGAACATCTCGCGCGACACGGTTTCGCTCGCCCTGCCCGGCGGCCGGACGGTCACCCTCGCGCTCCGCGCCTTCGACCTGCGCGAAGCGCCTTAGGCGTGGAGAGCCTTCCTCACCTATTTCGTCAAAACGCAAATAGGTGAGGATTTTCGGACGGTGAAAAATCCTCACCTATTTTATGAAAATGCAAATAGGTGAGGATTCGCCTTGAAGCACAGCGAAGGAATATGGTAGACTGTCGGCAACAGGAAAGAAGAAAATGCGCAAATTCTTCGGCAGAGAGCATTTGATGCGGATATTGGACGAATTATGGGGAAAGAGTGTCCCTTCGTTCGTGACGTGTCGTGGTCGGCGCCGTGTGGGGAAGAGCACGCTCATAGAACATTTCGCCGAGGTGTCGGGCGCGCGTTTTATCAAAATCGAAGGAGCCAAGCCAACCGAAACGACAACCGACGAGGATGAGAGGCGGGCCTTCGCGCGGCAGCTGGCGGCGCAAACCGATGCGGAAGACACCTGTCCGGCAAACTGGTTGAATGCGTTCATTCGACTCGCAAAGGAAATCGGCGGCGACACGCGCACCGTCGTGTTGCTGGACGAAGTGTCGTGGATGGGATGTTTCGACGATACGTTCTCGGCCATGCTGAAGATCGCCTGGGACAACTACCTGAAGAAGTGCGATCACCTGATCTTTGTTGTTTGCGGCAGCGTCTCGACCTGGATACGCGACAATATCATCAGCAACAAGGCGTTCTACGGTAGGCGTTCGCTGGACATCGTGGTGCCCGAGCTCCCGCTTGCAGAGTGCGTCAAGTTCTGGGGTGACAAGGCTTCGCATCTCGCCGAGCGCGAAATCCTCGACGTGCTGGCCGTCACCGGAGGCGTCCCGCGCTATCTGGAAGAGCTGAATCCGTCGCTCTCGTGCGAGGAGAACCTGAGGCGCATGTGCTTCGTGCCGAACGCGCCGCTTCGCGTCGACTTCGACGACATGTTCACCGATGTGATCACGAAACAGCCGCGCCTTGCGTCGAAGGTGCTGAGGTCGCTTGTGGACGGGGCGAAGAGCGTGACGGAGATTGCCGCTGCGCTGGGTCTCGAAAAAGGCGGCGACCTTTCGAGCACCATCTCCCAGCTCCAGGAAAGCGGGCTTGTCGCGGCGGATGGCGGCAAGAATCCGAAGACGGGCTCGGATATTCGTGAACGGCGCTACCGCATCAGGGACAACTATTCGCGCTTCTACCTCAAGTACATCGAGCCATGCAAGGAGTCGATCGACGCCGATTCGTTCTCGTTTGCGGGGCTGGACCAGTTCATTGGCTGGGACGTGGACCTTGGCTACCAGTTCGAGAATCTTGTCGTGAACAATTTCCGCGAACTGCTGCCGTCGCTGCATCTTGAGAAGGTGATGATCAAGTCGGCCGCGCCCTACCGCAAAAGAGGTTCGCGCAAGACGGGTGAACAGGGCTGTCAGATCGACTTGCTCATCCAGACGGGTGCCGTCCTGTATGTCGTGGAGATCAAGCGGCAGGCGCATATCGGACACGAAGTGGTGGATGAGGTGAGGGAGAAGTGTCGGCGGTTGCCGAAGGCGTCCGGCGTCTCGCTGCGCACGGCGCTCGTCTATTCAGGAGAGCTGGCGCGTTCGGTCGAGGCGGAAGGATATTTCGACGCCGTCGTGCCGTTCTCGCGTCTGATCGGCATCCCGTCATGAGCGGCAGGCCTCCTTGTGAAACATCAACCCTCTGAAAGGAAAAGAGAATGAAAACGAGTATGATGGTGATTGCGGCCCTGGCGGCCGGAATGGCGTGCGCGGCGGACGACGGGATGTTCCCGTTCGTGCCGTCGTACGACGCGCCGGAGAACGTGGTGAACATGAGCCACCTGCTGGAGGCGCCGGCCGGGAAGCACGGGCGCATCCGCGTGAAGGACGGGCACTTCGTGAACGACCGGGGGCGCGTGCGCCTGCACGCGACGAACCTCACCGGCCCCGCCAACTTCCCCACGCACGCGGAGGCGGAGCGCCTCGCCGTGCGTCTCGCCCGCTTCGGAATCAACTGCGTGCGCCTCCATTACTTCGACAGCTCCTACGGCACTTTCATGCTGCCGCACGAGCAGGGCATCCTCACGGAGGACTTCCGCACACGGCGGCAGTTCGACGCCGAGCGGCGCGACCGCCAGGACTACCTGATCGCGCAGTTCAAGAAGCGCGGCATCTACGTGAACGTGAACCTGCACGTGGCGCGCACGCTCGACGCGCGCGACGGCTTCGCGCCCGGCACGCCGTGGGCGAACAAGGGCGCGGACCAGTT
>CAMPAF010000425.1 GCA_946631535.1 uncultured Verrucomicrobiota bacterium | reverse complement strand
TCCACTTCGGCTTCCTCCAGACGTGGAGCCAGCAGAACAACTGGGACTACTGGCAGCAGCCGTGGATCCAGCCGCCGGAGGGCGTGGAAACCTTCCGCCGCTACGTGCATCTCCGCTACCGCCTGCTGCCGTACCTCTACACGTCGGCCGCGACGGCGGCGCGCACGGGAATGCCTGTGATGCGCGCGCTCGCGCTGGCATATCCTGACGACCGGCGGTACGACGCGGTGAAGACCACGTACATGCTCGGTCCCGACCTGCTCGTCTCAGCGTTCTCGAAGACGGTCACGGTCCCGCCCGGCACATGGCACGAATGGCGTACGGGCGAGCGAGTCGCCGGTCCTGCGGAACTTCCCGTGGTCAAGACGTCCGACTGGGGTGGCTCGCTTTACGTGCGTGGCGGCGCGATCATACCCACCTGGCCCGTGAAGCAGCATGTCGAGGCCGGATGGAACGACAGGGTCGTGTTCGACTTGTGGCCGTCGATGTCCGGCAAGGCGGAGCTTTACGAGGACGATGGAATCTCCCTCTCCTACCGCAAGGGCGCTTTCGCGGTGACGCCGCTCGCCGTTGACGTGGCGTGCGACAAGGTGACGTTCACCGTCTCGCCGCGCAAGGGGTCGTTCGCGGGGATGCCCGCCTCGCGCGAGTTGGCGGCAAGGTTCCATCTGGAGAAGGCTCCTGGCGCAGCGACATGCGACGGCAAGGCGATCGAGGGCACATGGGACGCTTCGTCGCGCGTCTTCGCCGTCGAGCTCGGACGGGTCGGCCCCAAGGGTGTCTCGCTTGCGTTCCGGCGATAGCTTTACGAGTCTAGACGGCGGGCGGAGAGTGTAGTAGAATAGAGGCCATGCGCGGAAAGTTCATAACGTTCGAGGGCCCTGAGGGCGGCGGCAAGTCCACTCAGGTGCAGACTCTGGCCGAATGGCTCAGGAAGCAGGGAAAGAAAGTCGTCGTGACGCGCGAGCCAGGCGGCACGCGGATGTCGGAGCTGATCCGCGCGCTCGTGCGCGACGAGATGGAGGACCCTCCTGTGACGCGGTGCGAGGTGCTGCTGTTCCTGGCGGCGCGCGCGCAGGTGGTGTCGCAGGTGATCCGGCCGGCGCTCGCGCACGGCGAGTGGGTGGTGTGCGACAGGTTCGCCGACTCCACGTTCGCATACCAGGGCTACGGACGCGGCATCGACGTGCAGCTTCTGAAGAACTTCAACGACTTCGTGACGGAAGGCCTCGTGCCGGACCTGACGATTCTCCTGGACGTGCCGCCTGAGGTGAGCCGCACGCGCCTGGCCGCGCGCCAGGCATCGACCTCTGACACGGGCGACCGCATAGAGGCGGCAGGCGAGATGTTCCACCGTCGCCTGCGGGAAGGCTTCCTGGACCTCGCGAAGGCGGAGCCGAAGCGTTTCACGGTCATCGACGCGTCGAAATCCATCGACAAGGTCGCGGCCGCAGTCCAGAAGACGGTGCAGAGAATCCTCTCATGAGGGCATGTGCGCTGATCGCGGCCGTCGCCATCTCGGCGGCGGCGGCTGAACCGGCGGTGCGGTACGTGCCGCAGCCGGGGTTGAGGATCGCGGGCTTCTGGGCCGAGAGGCTCGACAGGCTGGAGAATGCTTGGATACCGCACTGCTGGAACCGGTTGGGGGTTCGGGGCGGCGCGTTCCAGCGGAATCTGGCCGAGGCTACCATGCTCGCTCTGGAGCGGCACCCTGAGCGCAAGGACCTCGCAGACATCCTGGAGAAGTTCGTCGCGAGCGACATCGCCGGGCAGAAGCCTGACGGCTATGTTGGCCGATGCAATCCGCATTACGTGGACTACGGGCGGCACGAGCTGTACGGGCAGGGCTACTTCATTGAGGCGGCGGTGCGTCACATGGAATTCACGAAAGGGCGAGACCGACGCTACTTCGACGCCGCGATCCGCCTGGGCGACCATCTCGATTCCGTTTTCGGTCCGCCGCCCAGGCGCACGTGGACAGACGGACATCCCGGAGTGGAGAAGGCGTTGCTCGCGCTTGCGGACGCGGTCGACCGCTGGGACGGCGCGGGGAAGGGAACGAAGTACGCCGCGCTCGCGCGCTACTTTGTCCTGCACCAGAGCGATATCCCGGAGTACCGTCACGCATACTGCCAGAGCCACGAGCCGGCGGTGTCGATGAAGGAGGCCGTCGGGCACGCCGTGCGCGGCACGTACTTCTACGCCGGCATGGCTGGCGCCGCGTGGCGGTGCGGCGACGCGGCGCTTGCGAATGCCGTGCGCCGCGTGTTCGCGAGCGCGATCGACCGCAAGGGCTACATCACAGGCGGCGTGGGCGGGCAATGGGCAGGCGAGGCGTTCGGACCCGACTACTCGCTCCCCAACGCGCGTGCCTACCTGGAAGGGTGCGCTGGATGCGGCATGTACGACTGGTGCACGGAGATGGCGAGGCTGGACGGCCTGGACCGCTTCGAGGACGTGCGCGAGCGTGCGGTCTACAACAATCTGCTCGGCACCTTCTCCGAGGACTGCGCCTCCTATGCCTACCAGAACCCTCCGGCGAGCGCCAACCCCCGCTATCCGTGGCATACCCTGCCATGCTGCGTGGGGAACGTGCCGCGCGTGCTGGAAGACTTCAAGAACCGCATGTACGC
>CAMPAF010000424.1 GCA_946631535.1 uncultured Verrucomicrobiota bacterium | reverse complement strand
TCTACCCCTCGGTGATGAAGCAGTACGAGGCCACCTGCCGCGGCGAGCGCGACCTCTTCTTCTGATGCAGCCAAGACCTTAAAACGCCAAGAAAAGGAAAACACGATGAAAAACATACTGATGCTCACGGCGGCGCTTGCCGCATGCATGGCCTTTGCGGGTGCCCGCGAGGACGGACTCTACATCTCCCACGTGCACCGCGGCGGCGGAAAGTTCGAGGCTCCGGACAACACCCTCGAGACGTTCCTCTGGTGCTGGGGGAACGGCAGCGCCCTAGAGTGCGACTGCCGCGTCACCAAGGACGGCGTGGGCATCATGTTCCACGACAACAACCTGAAGCGCACGCCGCGCGGCATCCCGGCGGAATGGAAGAAGCGCAAGGTTAGCGACATGACGTGGGAGGAGCTCCGCGACATCGACGTCGGCAGCTATCTCGACATGTCGTACTCCTCCCAGCGCATCCCGCGCATCGAGGCCGTGATGGCCGCGATGGTGGGCCACCCCACATATCTGCTCTTCGTCGACGAGAAGGGCATCGGTCCCAAGCGCATCGCGGAGGAGGCGCGCAGGTTCGGGGTCCTCGACCAGATCTACTACACCGGCTGCGTCTACACGAACATCGTAACGTGGAACGAGGCCGTGCCTGGCGGCAAGTCGCTCCTCTGGATTGGCGCGTTCCCGAAGAGCCGCTCCGCAGGCGAGCGTGCGCGCGTCAAGACGCACTTCGAGAAGATCATGAAGGAGGTGCGAGAGGCGAAGTTCAAGTACATCACCGCAGTCTCCATCCACACGTACTACGATCCGAAGGATCCCGTCGACCAGTTCATCCTCGGCACGGACTACCTTAAGTCGCTCATCGACGAGTTCCACGCGAACGGCGTGAAGGTGTGCTCCATCCCGTTCGCCGGCGGCGACAAGGAAGAGGTGTACTACAAGCTGTGGGACCTTGGCTGCGACGGCTTCTCAACGGACTATCCGAGCATCATGTTCAAGGTCATCCGCGACCTCAAGAAGAAGGCCACGAAGTGACAGGCGCGATCCATGACGATCTCTTCAGGCGCGCGCGGAAGGCGATCCCGGGCGGAGTGAATTCGCCCGTGCGGGCTTTCAACGGCGTTGGCGGCACGCCCGTCTTCGTCGAGAGCGGCAAGGGTGCCCGGATTCGCACGGCGGACGGGCGACTCCTCACGGACTATTGCTGCAGCTGGGGGGCGATGATCCTGGGCCACGCGCATTCCGCCGTCTCGCGCGCGGTGGCGGCGCGCGCGAAGCTGGGCACCACGTTCGGCATCGCGACGCCAGACGAGGTGAGGTTTGCGGAACGGCTGTGCGCGCTCGTGCCAGGCCTCGACCGCGTGCGCGCCGTCAACTCCGGCACTGAGGCCGTGATGACGGCCATCCGCCTGGCGCGCGGCGTGACCGGGCGCCCAATGGTGCTAAAGTTCGACGGCTGCTACCACGGCCACAGCGACGCGATGCTGGTGAAGTCCGGCTCCGGCGTGCTCACCATGGGCGCCTCATCCTCCGCAGGCGTCACGCCCGGCGCGGTGGCGGACACTCTCGTCGCGCCGTACAACGACCTCGATGCCGTGTCGGTGGCGTTCCGCAGGCACGGGAAGTCGATCGCCGCGGTGATCGTGGAGCCGGTGGCCGGCAACATGGGCCTAGTGCCGCCCGCGCGCGGATTCCTGAAGGGGCTACGCGCGCTTGCGTCGAAGCATGGTGCGCTTCTGGTCTGCGACGAGGTCATCAACGGCTTCCGCTTCGGCTTCTCGTCGTACTCGGCGCTCTACGGCGGCGTGACGCCCGACCTGATCACGCTCGGCAAGGTGATCGGCGGCGGGCTGCCGCTCGCGGCCATTGGCGGCAAGGCGAAGTGGATGCGCCAGCTCGCGCCTGACGGGCCGGTGTACCAGGCCGGCACGCTCAGCGGGAACCCGCTCGCCGTCGCGGCCGGCCTCGCGACGCTCGACGTGCTGGAGCGCGAGCAGCCGTACGCGCGCATGGCCGACCTCGGCAGCGCGCTCGCCGTCGGCGTGTCCACGATCGCCGCCGAGCACGGTCTGCCCATTACCTGCCAGAGCTTCAACGGCGTCTTCACGCCGTTCTGCACGGACCGTCCGGTGACGAACCTGGCAGACGCGAAGTCGTGCGACACTGCGCTCTACGCGAAGGTGTTCCATGGCCTGCTCGACCGCGGCATCTACATAGCGCCGTCGCAGTTCGAGTGCAACTTCGTCTCTGCCGCGCACTCGGAACGCGACGTCGACGCGTTCCTTTCCGCCTTCGAGGCGGTCTGCCGCACGCTGCCCGCGTAGGCGGAAAGGGGATAAGGAAAACCGCGAAACGTCCGTGCGGACGCTTCGCGGTTTCTTGTCCAAGATCGGACTTCGGCTTAGAGCTTGTTGTTCGAGCCGAGCACCTTGACGATCTTGTGGATGTAGAGCTTCTTCATCTCCTCGCGCGCCGGGCCGAGGTACTGGCGCGGGTCGAAGTGGCCGGGGTTCTGCGCGAAGTACTGGCGCACCGCCGCGGTCATCGCGAGACGGGAGTCGGAGTCGATGTTGATCTTGCACACCGCGCTCTTCGCCGCCTTGCGGAGCTGCTCCTCGGGAATGCCGACAGCGTCGGGAAGCTTGCCGCCGAACTTGTTGATCGTGTCGACGTGCTCCTGCGGGA
>CAMPAF010000423.1 GCA_946631535.1 uncultured Verrucomicrobiota bacterium | reverse complement strand
CCGAAGCTGCCGTAGTACGGATGCTCCATCACCGCCATCAGCTGCACGGTGTCGTACCCCGCCGCCCGGATGCGCGGAAGGATGCGGTCGCGGAACTCGACGTAGGTGCCGACCTTCCCCTCCTCCTGGGCCATGCCGACGTGGGCCTCGTAGATGCGGGGGGAAAGGTGAGATTGAAGATTGAAGATTGAAGGTTGAGGATTGTTGTTCTTCCACACATAGGGCTTGGGGTTCCAGACCTGGGCGGAGAAGAGAAGCGTCTTGGGGTCCTGAACCACGCGGCGCGCGTATGCGGGGATGCGTTCGCCACGGCCGCCCAGCCACTGCATCTCCAGCAGGTAGTGCTGGCCGTGGCGGATGGCGCGATCAGGAAAGCGCCCTTCCCACACGTCCGTGCCGGGCAGGCGCCGCAAGGCGAAGCGCGGACGAATCTTCCACTTGGAGAAGTCGCCCTTGAGCCAGATGGCGGAGGCGTTCGGCGCCCATTCGCGGAAGACCCAACCGTCAGCCGTGCGGTGGAGGCCGTAGTACTCGTGCGCGCTCGCCCAGTCGGCCAGGTTCTTCAGGCTCCCGGCGAGCCGCCGCGCCGTGCGGTCCGCGTTCGCCGCCCGCGCGCGGACCTTCTCCGCGTACGGGGCAAGGCACGGGTCGTCAAGAAGATGCGCTGCAGCTTGCGAATGCATCGGCGACCTCCAATCACCGCGGCGGGCGCACAAGCGTGACGGCGGCGCTGGCCACGCCGGACACGCTGCCGAACTTGCGGACCGTGACGGCCGCGCGCTCCACAAGCGGATCCTCCAGGCAGACGTCCGCCACGATGCCGGCCGCGCGCTCGAGCAGGCGGCACTTCGCGTCCTCCAGCGCCTCGCGGATGTTGCCCACTAGCAGCGCGTAGTCGACGGTGTCCTCGATGGAGTCGCTGGCCGCGGCGGCCTCAAGGTCCAGCTCCAGCGACACGTCCACCTGAATCTTCTGTTCGCGCGTGCGCTCCTCGGGCAAATCCCCGAGCACGCACTCCACCTCGATTCCGTTGATCTTCAGCGTGTCCATCATCCCTCCATTCCCTTAACTCTTTCTACCTCTAACCATCAAACCCACTAACCCTCTAACCTTTTAACCCTTTAACCCTTCGATCTTTTAACCTTTTAATCTTTTAAACTTTTAACCCTTTAACCTTTTAACCCTTCACCGCCACTGCATCCTTGGGCGCTGCTGGCGAATCCGCGGCTCCTCCAGCATCAGGGCGTACCACTGCTCTCCTAGTGCGGAGTTCGTGAAGTGCGCGACGCGGTTGTTGGCGAGGTGCTCGCGGTTTGCCTTGAGCGTTTCGTTGTCCGACTTCTCGAGGGCCCGGTTGAGCGTCTTGAAGGCACCGTCGATGTCCTTGCGCTGCACGAGAATCCAGGAGTACGTAGCCGCCAGCAGCACGTTCTGGTTGTAGCGGAGGCGGGCGACACCCTTCGTGTACGCCTTCCCTATCTCCTCCGTGGGCTTGTCGAGCATGTACATGCGGGCAAGCTTCATCGCCGTCATGGTCGGGTCGAAGAACAGCGCCTTCGGCATCAGCTCGTCCACCTTCTTGAAGTCCTTGATCATCCAGTGAAGCTGGAACTGCGCCGTGGCGATCTGCCGCTTCATCATCGGCACCCACATGACGAACCGGCGCAATTCCTCGGTGCGCGCCAGCGCCTCCGTCACGAACACCTTCTGGTCGCGCGCCATCTCGGCCTGCATCGCCTGTATCGATCCGGGCGGACGCATCTGCCAGCGAGCCATCTTGGCCTGAAGACGCTTCTGCCCTTCCATCAGCACAGCCTGCACGGACTCCATCACCGCCTTCACGCGCTTCTGGATCACCCGTCCAGCTATGAACTGCGTCAACCCAAACGCCAGCACGCCGTAGAACGTGCTCCAGCCGTATCCAAGCGTCTCGCTCAGGCCCAGACCGAGGCCGACCAGCAAGCCGACAGCAATCGAAATCAAAAACAGATACATCTAGTGTCCTTTCTTTCCTAGCTCCACTTCTTCAGCTTCCTTTCGCCGGCACGGGATCATACCCATGCGGCCCGAACGGGCGGCACCGCAGCAGACGACGGATCGCAAGCCACGTCCCCTTCATCGCCCCGTGCACCTGCAGCGCCTCTATCGCGTAGTTCGAGCACGACGGCTCGAACCGGCAACAGCCGCTAAACAGTGGCGACAGCGTAACCTGGTACGCGCGCACGAGCAATATCAGCAAAGTCCGCATTTCCTAGCCACGTATCGCAGTTCGTCCATGACGTCCGCGGTCTGCCTGCCTTTCAGCGCCGACTTTCCAACCAGCACCCAGTCAGCGTCCGCCGCCAGTTCCGGCGCGACAAGCCTGAACCCCTCGCGGAGGATCCGCTTCGCGCGGTTCCGGTCCACGGCGTCATGGAAGCTCTTCTTTGAAACGACGACGCCGGCTTTACGGCCGGCGTCCGGAGACCGCAACATCCACGCCACGAAGAGACGCCCGCGAAACGAGCGTCCCCGGTCGAAGACGTCCTTGTACTTCGTGCCGGGGAGCCGCGTGGACATGGCGGCTAATCCTTAGACCTGAGTAAGGCGCTTGCGCCCCTTCGCACGACGGCGCGCAAGGACCTTGCGACCGCCCTTGGTCGCCTTGCGAGCACGAAAACCGATCTTGCGCACGCGCTTGATCTT
>CAMPAF010000422.1 GCA_946631535.1 uncultured Verrucomicrobiota bacterium | reverse complement strand
CCGAAGATGTTCGCGGAATTGGCGGCCGAGCGGAACGTGCCGCCGTTGAACGTGACGTAGCCCTTCGCGACGCCGTTCTTGTTGCGGTCTTCCTTGAACATGTCCGACTTCTGGAACCGCGACACCTCCATCACGCCCGCGTTCAGGCACACCACGCCCTCGAACGCGTTCGTGCGCTCGGTGAGGTCGAACCAGGACGCCGATCCGATCTTCACATAGGGATCGCCGTCGCCGTCCATCGTGAAGATGCCCTTGTTGCGCTCGGGATTTGCCGCCGACGTGCCGCTCCAGCGCAGCATGCCGAGGCGGATGCCCGGCTCGCTCCCGTTGCCCGTCGCGTCCAGCGTGCCGCCCGTCATGTACATTTCGCCCCAGCCGCCGCGGGAGAAGCAGAGGCAGCTCACCTCCACCTTGAACAGGCCGCCCGAAAGCCGTCCGACGCCCGCGCCCGTCGGGTCGTTGCCGAATCCCAGCCACTGGCGGCAGGCGTAGCGTCCGCCCATGACGTCCAGAAAACCGTACGACTTCCAGCCTGCGCCCACCCAGCCGTCGTTGCCGGCATGGCAGAGGTTCCGCACGTCGCCGCCGTACTGGTAGTACGCCGCATGCCCGTTGTTGCCGTTGCCGACCCTGATCGAGTTGGTGATCGCCGCGCCGTCGTGCACCTCCATGATCGCACCCTTCGTGCCCGTGTCTTGGACGATCATCCACGCGGCCTGGTTCTGCGCCGGCACCACCTTCGAGTCAATCGTCGAACCAGCCTTCACCACCAGTTTCGCCGGCGCCGTGTTGTTCGCGCTGCCGATTGTCCAGGTCTTGTTCGACAGCGTGGACACGTCGTTGTCCACGTCCCATTCGCCCGCCCAGATGTAGCCCGCGTTGTCAAGCGTGAGCGTGCCGCCCGGCACGTTGAGCAACGAGAGGCGGCGCATCTTGTTGCCAGAGATCGTCATCTGGCCTTCGCCTTGGATGAGCTTCGACTTTCCTTCCGGCGTCGTCCCCGCCGTGAACGTGAGCGTGCCGGGGCCGCCGTGGCGGTAGGGGATCGCGTGTTCGAAGTCCGTGCCGTCCGTCACGTTCTCGCCCGCCGCCGTGTACACGTTCACCGCGCCGCTGCCGTTCCAATTTGTCAGCATGTTGTGGAGCGTCGGCAAATCCCAGTCCTTCGCCACGAAGTTGATCGAACCGCTGCCGCTCGCCGCAATCGGACCCGGCGGGATCGAGCCCGTGACCGTGGCGAACAGCCGTCCCTCCGTCGCCGAGGTGCCGCCCGTCCAGGCGTTGTCCGGGTTCGTGACGTAGACGTCGTGGACACCGCTCTTCTGGAATTTGCCGGGACCGGAGATGACGCCCGTCAGCGACTGACGCATATTGGCCGTGGCGCTGTAGGTGGTGAACGTGGCGGTGCCGCCGTCCAGGCGGATCGGGCCGACGATCTTGTTGGAGTCCTCCTCCGTACCCGCGCCCACGCGCACCTGCGCGCCGCCCTTCAGGACGAGCGTCCAGTCGAATTTGCTGAACTTCGTATTCCACAGGTCGAACATGGAACCCGCCTCGATCGTGTACGTGTTCGCGGGCGACCCGACGAAGCTCGGACTGCCCTGCGTGATGACGTCCGCCGCGTTCTTGGCCACGCACGAGCCGTTCTTCAAGGTGGCGGACGTCACCATGAACATGTTTCCGCCGCTCTCAAGCGGACGCGTCGTGAGCGTGTGGCCTCCAAGGTCCACCGTTCCGTTCGAGAAGCCAACGCGGCCGCTGCTGTAGACGGACGCGTCGCCGGACAGCGTCACGGTGGTGAAGAGTCGGTCGATATTGCCGGATCCCCCTACGGGCTGCGCCGTCTTGATCATGCGCAGCGCGCCGTAGCCGTCCGGACCGTTGCCCGCGATCACCAGTGCGTTCGGGAAACGTTCCGTGCCTTGGTTCGGATAGCTGTTCGGGGCGAGCACGCGCAGCTGCGCGCCATTCGAGACCGTGATCGTGTTGGCCTTCTTCCCGCCGAAGGTGTTGATCTGCCCGCCTGCGGCGGTCTGCGCCTCCAGGATGCCCTCCCGGATCTCCACCGTGCCCGAGAACGCGGTGTTGTTGTCGTTCGAGACGATGGCCGTGCCCGCGCCGATCTTGACGATCTTCGTGATCGCCGACGACAGCTGCGTGTAGTAGGCGAGCGTCTGCCCCGCCGGCACGTCGAACGTCAGCACGCCGTCCGCGACGGACTGCCCCGCCGAATTGACGTTGAGCGTGCCGCTTCCCGAAAGCCAGCCCTGCGAACCGCCCGCGTAGCGACCCGACGGCACGGCCGCGCCGCCCGCCGTCGCCGCCGGCACGTACATCGTCGTGCCCGACGCGAGCGAGAGCGTCGTGCCCGACGCAACAACAAGCGAATCCGCCAGCGGCTTCGCGTTCGTTCCCGTCAGCGTCACCGTACCGCTGCCCGTGAGCGTGAGGCTCTTCACCGTCGTCGCGCCGCTGATGTCCACCGTGGCCCCGGCGGGAATCACCACCTCGTCGCCCGCCTGCGGGGGCTGCGTGGACGCCGCACCGCCGACCTGCCAGTTCGCCGCCGTGTTCCAGTCCGCCGACTCCGCGCCCGTCCACTCGATCGTGCCGGTCTCGACCGTGATGTCGCCGCCGCCGGTGAGCGGGTTGCCAGCGACGGGACCGTACGTCTTGCCGGTCACGGCGTCCTTCAGCAGGTAGACGCCGTTCTTCAGGACGGGCTGCAGGTC
>CAMPAF010000421.1 GCA_946631535.1 uncultured Verrucomicrobiota bacterium | reverse complement strand
GATCGTGTCGATGTTTCCGCCGAACTCGATCCACCAGAAGTTGTTGTTCTCGGGATAGAGGCGCTTGTAGGAGTAGTACTTCTTCTTTTCCTTCGGAGGCTTGTCGTTCACGAAGTCCTCGTCGGTGAACTTGTACGCCCACGACGGCGCGTGGAACGGATGGTGCTCCTCGGTCTTGCGCAGCTGGAGCAGGATAGAGTTGCCCATCGTCCTGTGGTCGCCGCCGACCTGCGTGTAGTCCTCGCCGAACTCCTCGGGGAACTCGCGGCCAATGCGGAACTTAGCGCCGGACAGCCGCAGGATGCCGTCGCCGCTGCAGTCGGCGAATAGCTTGCCGCGTATCTTCCACCGCGTGTACGCGTTCCCGTTCCAGGCCTTCACGGCCACTATCCGCCCGCCGTCCATCTCGACACCGTCCACAGACGTGTTAAGGAGCAGCGTTATGTTCTTCTCCTCCACCACGGTCGCGTACATCACGTCGTCCCACAGCGTGTAGCGCATCAGCGGGTTGTAGTAGAAGTTCCTGAGCTGCAGCTCCTCGAGGATGCCTGCCTCCTTGTTGTCGTCGCCGTGCGCGCCCATGATGCCCATGCGCATCTCGCTGGAGCAGTTCCCGCCGAGCATCGGACGGTCCTGCACGAGCACCGTCTTGGTGCCGTGCCGCGCGGCCGAGATGGCCGCGCAGATGCCCGAAAGCCCGCCGCCCACGACCACGAAGTCGGCCGACATCTCCTTCTCCAACACCACCTGCGAGTTCGCCTCGGTACGCATCGGCTTCGTCTCGCGCCCCGCGTCCGCAAGGTCGCTCGTGGCAATGCGCGCACCACACGCCATCCCGGCAAGGCACGCTCCAACCGTCAGAATCCTTCTCATGACACTATTCCTTTCTTTGCTTTCGCTGCTGGGGGTTTTGGAGCAGAAACCTAGCGGCATCGCGCGCGGCCGCATCGGCCGCAAGCACCGCCTCCACGGAATCGCACTCGGCAACGGACGTCCGCTCCACCACGTCGGCGACGACCCGGACGATGTCGGGGAATGCGATCTTTCCCGCAAGGAAACCCGCCACCGCCACCTCGTCCGCCGCCGCAAGTGCCACGAGCCGCGTGCCGCCGGCCGCGGCGGCCTCGCGCACGAGCCTGAGCGCCGGAAAGCGCGACTCGTCCGGCGCGCGGAACGTCAGCGAACCAAGAGCCGGCAGATCCAGCGCCGCGCGCGCGGCCGGCAGGCGGTCCGGCCAGGTGAACGCGTACTGTATCGGCACGCGCATGTCAGGCGGCGCCAGCTGCGCGAGCGTGCTGCCGTCCGCGAACGTGGCCAGCGAATGCACGACGGACTCGGGATGTATCACCACGTCGATGGCGTCTAGCGGCACGCCGAAGAGCCAATGCGCCTCCAAGATCTCGAACCCCTTGTTCATCATGGTGGCGGAATCGATGCTCACCTTCGGCCCCATCCGCCAGGTGGGGTGCCGCAACGCCATCTCCGGCGTCACGGCGGAGAGATCCGACGGCCCCTCGAGGAACGGCCCGCCGCTCGCTGTGAGCGTGATTCGGGAAAGGCTTGACGCCCGCTCGCCTTGCAGGCACTGGAAGATCGCGCTGTGCTCGCTGTCCACGGGGATGATCGGCACGCCCTTCTCTCGCGCTCGGGACGTCACAAGCCCGCCCGCAGCCACCAGCACCTCCTTCGTTGCGAGCGCCACGGGAATGCCGCGATCAATGGCCTCCAGCGTAGGCGCGAGGCCGGAAAGCCCCACGGTCGCCACCAGGACAAGGTCCGCATCCGTCTCGCGGACCGCGCGCGCCGCCGCATCCTCGCCGACGAACCATGGCGCCGAGAGCTCGCTCCCCAGCCGCTCGGCTTCGCCTGCGCGCGAACGCACGGCAATTCCCGCCACGCGGAAGTCGTCCGGATGGCTCCGGATGACATCCAGCGCGGCGGTGCCTATCGAGCCGGTGGCGCCTAGGACGAGGATGCGCTTCACTGCGGCCCCGGGACGTTAGCCGCGCACGCAGTCCATCACGCCGCGGAAGTAGCCGACGCTCTCCGCGACCTCGCGAAGGAACACGGCCTCGTCGAGCTTCTTGTTCTTGCCCTCGCCAACCATCGGGAAGCGCTCGTACTCGAGCGAGCAGCAGCCGGTGTAGTTCACCTCGCAGAGCGCGCGCACCACGTCAAGCATGTTGATCTCGCCGCGCGGCATCGGACGGGCGATGTTCTTCTTCGGGTCGAACGACACGTTCTTCACGTGCATGTCGTAGATCCGGCTGCCGTACTTGCGGATGGTCTCCGCAGGGTTCTTTCCGGCGCGGAAGTCGTGCCCGATGTCGAGGCAGAGGCCCATGCGCGAATCGAGGTCCTTCACCATCTCGTACGCGCTCTCGCCGGTCGGAAAGCAGTACGGAATGTCCGGGCCGTGGTTGTGGATGGCGATGCGCATGTCGTATTCCTTGCAGAGTCCGGAGAGGTACTCGCACCGCGCGCGGCTGTGGAAGCGCACCTTCTTCCCCTCGACCTCGCGCTGCTCGGTGGGAACCGAGACGATCGTCTTCACCCCGATCGCCGCCGCGTAGTCGAACGCCTTCTTCGCCTCCTCGTTCGAAGCCATGTAGATCGGCCCCACGCCGTAACCCGTGATGCCGTGGTCCTCGCACTTCTTCTTGAACTCGGCGATCTGCGCCGGCGTGGCGTCGAACGGCAGGTGGAAGTTCTTGATGCAGAGGTAGTGGACGTCCAGCGCCTGG
>CAMPAF010000420.1 GCA_946631535.1 uncultured Verrucomicrobiota bacterium | reverse complement strand
GTGTTCCGCAGCTGGGACAACCCGCGCGCGAACGTCTACCGCCGCGACAACGACATCCCCTACAGCTGGGGCACCGCGGTGAACGTCCAGATGATGGCGTTCGGCAACCTCAACGACGAGTCCGGCACGGGCGTCGCCTTCACGCGCGATCCGGCGACCGGTGAGAAGAAGCTCATGGGCGAGTTCCTCATGAACGCGCAGGGCGAGGACGTGGTGGCCGGCGTGCGCACGCCGATGCCGATCGCCAAGATGGCCGAGGTGATGCCCGAGGTGTTCAAGCAGTTCCAGGACATCTGCAACAAGCTCGAGGCCCACTACCGCGACATGCAGGACATGGAGTTCACGATCGAGAACAAGAAGCTCTTCATGCTCCAGACGCGCAACGGCAAGCGCACGGCGAAGGCCGCGCTCAAGATCGCGTGCGACCTCGTGGACGAGGGCGTCCGCACGGAGCAGGAGGCAGTGCTGATGATCGATCCGCGCAACCTCGACACGCTCCTCCATCCGCAGTTCGACGCGGTGGCGCTCAAGAGGGCGAAGCCGATGGGCCGCGGCCTTCCCGCCTCGCCGGGCGCGGCGTGCGGCAAGATCGTGTTCAACGCCGACGACGCGAAGGCGTGGAAGAAGAACGGCGAGCGCGTGGTGCTCGTGCGCCTCGAGACCTCGCCCGAGGACATCGAGGGCATGAAGGCCGCCGAGGGCATCCTCACCGTGCGCGGCGGCATGACGAGCCACGCGGCCGTTGTGGCTCGCGGCATGGGCGAGTGCTGCGTCTCCGGCTGCCAGGAGATCGCGATGGACGAGGAGAACAAGAAGTTCGTCCTCGGCGGCAAGACGTTCCGCGAGGGCGACTGGATCTCCATCGACGGCGGCACCGGCAACATCTACGACGGCATCATCCCCACCGTGGACGCCACGATCGCGGGCGAGTTCGGCCGCATCATGACGTGGGCCGACAAGTTCCGCCGCCTGAAGGTGCGCACGAACGCCGACACGCCGCGCGACGCCAAGAAGGCGCGCGAGCTCGGCGCCGAGGGCATCGGCCTCTGCCGCACCGAGCACATGTTCTTCTCGCAGAGCCGCATCGCGGCGTTCCGCGAGATGATCTGCTCCGACACGGTCGAGGAGCGCGAGCTCGCCCTCGCCAAGATCCTGCCGTACCAGCAGGACGACTTCGAGCAGCTGTACGAGGCGCTCGAGGGCCAGCCCGTCACGATCCGCTTCCTCGATCCGCCGCTGCACGAGTTCGTGCCGCACACGGAGGAGGAGATCGCGCTCCTCGCGAAGACGCAGCACAAGCCGATCTTCCGCATCAAGGAGATCATCGACGGCCTGCACGAGTTCAACCCGATGATGGGCCACCGCGGCTGCCGCCTGTGCGTGACGTTCCCCGAGATCGCCGTGATGCAGACGAAGGCCGTCATCCGCGCCGCCATCAACGTGCAGCGCAAGCACAAGGCCTGGAACGTCAAGCCCGAGATCATGATCCCGCTCACGAGCGACGCCAAGGAGTTCAAGTTCGTGAAGGACATCGTCGTCCACACCGCGAACGAGGAGATCAACATGGCCGGCATCAACCTCTCCTACGAGGTCGGCACGATGATCGAGATCCCGCGCGCGGCGCTGCTCGCCGGCGAGATCGCGGACGAGGCGCAGTTCTTCTGCTTCGGCACGAACGACCTCACGCAGATGACGTTCGGCTTCAGCCGCGACGACTCCGGCAAGTTCCTCGGCGCGTACTACGACGCGAAGATCCTCGAGAACGATCCGTTCGCGAAGCTCGACCAGAACGGCGTGGGCAAGCTGATGAAGATGGCGGTGACGGACGGCAAGGCCGTGCGTCCCGCGCTCCACGCGGGCATCTGCGGCGAGCATGGCGGCGACCCGGCCTCCGTGGAGTTCTGCCACCAGATCGGCCTCGACTACGTATCCTGCTCGCCGTACCGCGTGCCGATCGCGCGCCTCGCGGCGGCTCAGGCCGCCCTGCGGTAAGGTCACAGGTCTCGCGGAAGGAGAAGAGATGTCCCTCTCGGTCGGAATCGTCGGGCTGCCGAACGTCGGCAAGTCAACCTTGTTCAACGCGCTCACGAAGCGCCAGCAGGCGGCGGCGGAGAACTACCCGTTCTGCACGATCGAGCCGAACTCCGCGATCGTGGAGGTGGCGGACCCGCGCCTTGAGGCGCTGGCCGCCATCGCCCACCCGCAGCAGATCATACGCGCCACGGTGGAGTTCACGGACATCGCAGGACTGGTGAAGGGCGCCTCCAAGGGGGAGGGCCTCGGAAACAAGTTCCTGGCGAACATCCGCGAGTGCGACGCCATCCTGCATGTTGTCAGGTGCTTCGAGAACGACGACATCATCCACGTGCAGGAGGGCGGCAACAAGTCTGCCCCGATCGATCCCGCCGGCGACGCCGAGGTGATCGAGACGGAGCTTGTCCTAGCCGACATGGAGCAGCTGCAGAAGCGCTGCGACAAGACCCGCAACGAGGCGAAGAGCGACCCGAAGAAGCGTCCAGAGTTCGACGCGATGACGGCTCTCCTCGCCCACCTGGAGGGCGGCAAGCCCGTGCGCACGTTTCCGCGCGCGGAGGGCGACCCCATCCTCCCGGTCCTGCGCGACCTGCACTTCCTCACGGACAAGAAGACCATCTACTGCGCCAACGTGGCAGAGGACGACCTGGCCGACCCTTCCGCGAATCCGCACGTGGCCGCGCTCAAGGCGTACGCCGACGCGCAGGGCT
>CAMPAF010000419.1 GCA_946631535.1 uncultured Verrucomicrobiota bacterium | reverse complement strand
AGAATACGCTGAACGCCGTGCGGCCGAGAGCAAGGCCGAGGGCATTGCCGAGGGCGAACGCAAGGGCAAGCGCAAGGGCAAGCGCGAGACCATGCTCGCTATGGCGAAGCGGATGCTGAAGGACGGCATCCTTGCTTTAAAGGATATCGCGAGGTATTCCGGCCTGTCGCTTGCGCAGGTCAAGAAGCTTCAGGCGTCGCAGGCATGAGAAGGACTGCAACGTAACTCCATAACCGCCACTCTCCATAACCGCCACTCTCCATAACGCCTGCGAGAGCATCGCACAGGTCCCGCGCGGAGTGCGTGAGGCGAGGCCCGAGGCGGAACAAAGACACGCGGCCCTTCGGCGCTGGTAGCGGCAAGCGAACGCCCCGAAGGGTCTTCTTGATGTGTGTGCCCTTGAATTGCGTTTGGGCTTGCAATCGCGGGGCGGTCATGCTAAATTTTCCGCGATGAAAAACAAGATTCTCGTTGTGTTTGCCGTTGCCGCGTGCGGGGTTGCCGCGGGGATGGCGGAAACAGTGAAGGCGCGGTATGTGCGCCTGACGGTGACGGCGTCGCGTCCGGCGCCAAAGGAGCCGCCGTTCTACGGCGGGCGCAGCTGGCAGATCTGCGACTGGACGCTCCTGCGCGGCGGGAAGTCGCTCGGCTGGGAGGGCGCGAAGGTGCTGGGCCCCGACAGCGGCCTCGTGAGGGGCGAAGGCCCCGCGCAGTGCCTCGACGGCAACGTACTCACGAAGTTCCACGGCGCGTACGGCGTGCCGCTCGTGGTCGACCTCGGCAAGGAAGTGGAGTTCGACGGCTACACCTTCACGACCGGCAACGACGCGCCCGGACGCGACCCGTACGACTGGACGCTCGACGCCGGTGCGCAGTCCAATGGCCGGATCACCTGGAAGCGCGTGGGCTGGGAACGCGGCTTCCGCGCGCCGGACGGACGGCGCACCGTGGTGACGCCCGCGTTCAAGCTGGACTCGCGCCCCGGCAACACGTGCGTGAGCATTATGCCGATGGGCGATTCGATCACGTGGGGCGCGTGGGTGAACGGCGGGTACCGTCTGCCGCTCTACGAGATGCTCACGAACGCCGGCTACCGCGTGACGTACGAGGGCACGGTGACGTCCAACTCGCAGGGCATGGAACAGCCGCGCCACGAGGGACACTCCGGCTTCGTGGCCGTGAACGAGTACGGCCCCAAGTGGCACGGGCTCCTGGAGGGACTGGAAGGGCGCCTCAAGCGGTGTGGCAAGCCGGATGTCATCTTGGTGCACATCGGCACGAACGACGGCACGATCGGCGGACCCGAGGCGATCCGCACGCATAGCCTGAAGAACCTCGGACGTCTCGTCGACAAGCTCGCCGAACTCGAACCGCAGGCGGAGATCGTGGTCTCGACGATCCTCGACCGCGACTACCGCCGCAACGGCACTGACCACTGCACCGAGGTGATCCGCGGCTGGTTCAACCCGCGTCTGCCCGCGTTCGTGGAGGAACACCGCGCGAAGGGGCAAAAGGTGCACTACTTCGACATGAACCCGCACGTGCCGCTCGCGTTGCAGTCCGACGGCGTGCATCCGAGCGCGGAGGGCTACCGCGCGATGGCGAAGGCGTGGTTCACGGTGGTGACGAACCTCGTGCCGACGGTCGAGGTGAAGGCGGCGCGCGAGTGGTCGCGCGATCGTGCGCGCGAGCAGATGCGGTGGTTCAATCCCGAGGCGGCGGCGCGGTCGCTCGCGCACCTGAAGGCGCAGAAGGGGTTTGACGCCGCGCCGCTGGAGGCTGCGATCAAGGCGCTTGCGGAGAAGGAGGCGGCCGTGCGGGCGGCGCTCGACGCGCCGCAGGGGTGGATACGCGGCGCGGGGCGCGCCGCAAACGTTTCCGCTGCATGCGGCGCGGGGCGCGCCGCAAACGTTTCCGCCGCGCCTCGCGGCGGATACATGCCCGTGGACGAGGCGGTGCGCCTCGTGGAGAGCTACCGCAAGGCGATGCTCGCGAACCCGATCCTCGACTTCGGCGAACTGCTCTGCATCCGGCGCAACATCGCCAATCCCGGCAGCGCGTTCGGCGGGCGGCAGTGCGGCTTCCTCGGCCTCAACGCGCACAACCACTGGGACATGAACCGCACCGGCTACGACAACGACATCGTCGTCGTCTCCGATCTGCGCGGCACGCCGAAGTTCCGCACGCTCTACAAGCCGCAGGACACGTCCGTCGTCCGCGACCTCGACCTCGACTTCGACGCCTCCCGCATCCTCTTCACCAGCTACCGCGGCACGAACAACCTCTTCGGCGTGTACGAAATTCCGGTTTCGCAGTCGGCCGCTCCGCGGCCGACCTTGGTTTCGCCAGAGGATGGTCATTTTGACATCCAATGGTGGGACGCCTGCTACCTGCCGAACAAGGACCAGGTGGTGATGCTCGGCACGGGCGCGTACCAGTTCCTGCCGTGCGAGGACGGCAACATGGCGATGTGCGTGCTCTACCGCATCGACCGCAAGACCGGCGAGGTGCGCCAGCTCACGTACGAGCAGGACAGCGACTACACGCCCACGGTCACGCACGACGGGCGCATCATGTACACGCGCTGGGAATACTCGGACATCCCGCACTTCTTCTCGCGCATCCTCATGACGATGAACCCCGACGGCGTGGGCCAGCTCTCGCTCTGGGGCTCGGGTTCGTGGGTGCCGACGTTCTTCTACAAGGCGCGGTGCGTGCCCGGCGACCCGCACCTCATCACGATGTTCGGCGGCGG
>CAMPAF010000418.1 GCA_946631535.1 uncultured Verrucomicrobiota bacterium | reverse complement strand
GAAGGGCGACCGGCTCATCGTGCCGATGAACGAGGGCATCAGCTATCCGGCGGACGACCCCGACGGCGTGCCCGGACGCCTGATCGCGTACGGCGGGCACGGCATCTGCATGTCGTTCTTCGGCGTGCAGGACGACGCGACGGGCGCGGGGTGGATGGCGATCCTCGAGACGCCGGACGACGCGGCGATGGTGGCGCGGCGCGACGCCGAGACGCGGCTGTGGACGCTCGGCCCGAGCTGGGAGGACCAGAAACGGCAGTTCGGCTACGCGCGGCGCGTGCGGTACGTCTTCTTCGACAAGGGCGGGTACGTGGCGATGTGCAAGCGCTACCGCGCCTACGCGCAGGCGATCGGGAAGTTCAAGCCGTTCGGCGAGAAGGTGAAGGTGCGTCCGCTCGTGGACCGCCTCCTCGGCGCGCCGAACGTGTGGTGCTGGGAGAAGGACAAGATCGCCGTCGCGAAGGAGCTGAAGGCGGCGGGGATCGACCGCTTCCTCTGGAGCGCGGGCGGCGACGAGGCGCAGGTCAAGTTCCTCTCGGAGATGCCGGACGTGCTCGTGGGCCGGTACGACATCTACCAAGACATCTACCACCCCGAACAGCTCAAGAAGCTCGGCTGGAAGAGTGGCTGCAACACGGAGGCGTGGCCGAAGGACATCATCTGGAACAGCGCCAACTCGAACGACTGGCGGCACGCGTGGGGCGTGAAGGCGAAGGACGGCACGTGGACCCACTGCGCTATGATGTGCGACAGCGTGGCGCCCGCCTACGAGCGGCGCAACGTGGCGAAGGAGCTGAAGACGAAGCCGTACAACACGCGGTTCATCGACACGACCGTGGCCGCGCCGTGGCAGACGTGCTGGAACCCGGCGCACCCGATGACGCGCTCGGACAGCCGCCACTGGAAGATGGAGCTGCTGCGCATCCTCGGCGACGAGTTCAAGCTCGTCGTGGGCAGCGAGACGGGCCACGACGCGAGCGTGCCGTTCTGCGACTACTTCGAGGGCATGCTCTCGCTCGGACCGTACCGCGTGCCGGACTCTGGACGCAACATCTCGCAGGTCTGGACGAACGTGCCGCCGCGCGTGGCGAAGTACCAGGTGGGCGAGAACTACCGCCTGCCGCTCTGGGAGCTCGTATACCACGAGTGCGTGTGCGCCCACTGGTACTGGGGCGACTACAACAACAAGCTGCCGGACATCTGGTGGAAACGCGACCTCTTCAACGTCCTCTACGGCACGATGGGCATGTACATCTTCAACAACCGCCAGTGGAAGGAGGACAAGGAGAAGTTCGTGCGCAGCTACCGCATCACCTCTCCCGTCGCGCGCGCCACCGGCTACAGCGAGATGCTCGACCACCGCATCCTCTCCCCCGACCGCACGGTGCAGCAGAGCCGCTTCGCGGACGGCACCGTGGTGACCGTCAACTTCGGCGACGCGCCGTACATGCTCCCGGACGGCTACCAGCTCCCTGCCGCCGGGCACCGCGTCATCTTGGGTTCCATGGCAAAATGATTCCCCTTGGACACTTTGCGAAAGATGTCGGAATATGATACATTACCGCCACGGAGAACTTTAGCCAAGATAAGGAGCATGGAGAGAAGAATTTTTACGTGCATGGCGGCTCTCGGAATCGTCGGCGGGATGGCGTTGTCGACTTCTCGAACGGAACGGTGGACCTTGGCGGCCACACGCTCACGACGCGCCCGCTTGAGAGCGGCGGAACGATGTTCATGCTGACGGGGGCGACCCTGAAGGGCGGCGCGCAGTTGCGCGTGGGCGCGGCCGCTTGGTGCGGCGAGGCGTCCCGCCGAGCCGACGCGGCTCGCCCGGAGGGCTCGCCCCACCACGCGGTCGCCGCCAAGATGGCGGCTCTCCATGCGGGAGGGCCGCGCAGGAGCGCGACCCTCCCGGTTTCGGCTTGCATGAAAAAGCCGAAATGTGGTATGCTATCGGCAAGTACAATTTTACTCAAAGGAACGTGGATATGAAACGAAAACTTTTTGTGTGCCTGGCGGCGATGGGAATCGCCTGTGGTCTGGCGTCCTCGGCGTTCGCCGAGGACCCCTACGTCGAGAGCGACGGCACGCAGGCCGTGGTGCTCGACTACTTCGTGAACCCGAAGACGAAGATCGTGGCGGACTTCGCGTTCCAGGCGCCACTCACGCGCCAGTGGCGCCTCTTCGGCGCGGAGGGCGGTGACGCGGGTGTCTATGCGTGCGTCTACATCAGCAACGGCGACGTCTATTCCTGGTCCTGGAGAAACTCTTCCGGCAACTACACCTGGACGTACGTGAAGGTGACGGACGCCCGGCGCACGATCACCCTCGACGGACCCAACAAGAAGATCGAAGTCGTCAAGGACGGCACCGTGGAGACCAACCTGACGATGGCCGCCGTCACGGCCACCTGCACCTACCCGCTGGGCCTGTTCGGCGACACGACCGACAAGTACGGCTCTGCAGTCGCCAACAAGTGCAAGGCGAGGATCTACTCGTTCAAGATCTACGAGGACGACGAACTGGTCATGGATCTCGAGCCCTGGCGCGGGAGCGACGGCACGTATGCCCTCAAGGACGTCCTGTCCGGCAAGGTCTATCTGTCCAAGACGGGCAACGCGTTCGCCGGCGGCGGCGACTTCGTCCACACGAGCGACGCGTACGCGTGGACTGGGGCGGCGTCGTCGGACTGGAACGCGGCGGGGAACTGGCAGGTCGCCGGCGGCGCGGCGGCCTGGCCGCCGCAGCAGGGTGACGG
>CAMPAF010000417.1 GCA_946631535.1 uncultured Verrucomicrobiota bacterium | reverse complement strand
CGCAGGCGGTCACGTTCCGCGAAGGGAAGGGCGTGCGCGTGACGGAGGCGGACACGCTCGACGACAAGACCTTCGGCCGGATGAAGACCGTCGCGACGTTCACCACGCCGCTCGCGTCATTGCCGTCGCTCACGCTCGTGAATACGGACGGTACGGAATGGACGAGCAGCAAGCAATGGCACTTGAAGCTGGTAGACGGCGGCAAAACTCTGCAGTTCGGCGCCCAGCGCGGCACGCAGGTGATTCTCAGGTGAGTTTGACCAAGGACAAAGGACAGATGACAATGAAAAGGCTAGCGATCATCGGATGCATGGCGGCGCTGGGCGTTCTTGCCGAGGTGCCGGAGGACTGGACAGGGACGACTCACGATCTGACAACGGGCGCGCTGACGGCCGCGGACGGCGGCGCGTACTGGGTGACGGGCTCCGGCAACGTGATCACGGTGCCCGCCAACGTGACCTGTACCGTGGCGCTCGACGCCGTGACGATCAATGCGCCGGCCGGCGCGAGCCCGTTCACCGTCGGCGCGGGATCGACCGTCCACCTGCAGCTCGCCGGCGCGTCCGCGCTCACGGGCGCGGACGGCTGGGCGGGCGTGGCGCTCGACGCGAACGGCGCGGCGCTCGTCGTGGACGGCGACCTGACGGGCACGCTGACGGCGCAGGGCGGTATCGCGCGCCCGGGCATCTTCGTGCCGGAAGGGGCGTCCTTCACGCTGGACGCCTCCAACGCCACGGTGAAGGCGACAGGCGGGGCAAAGCCAGGCGGCAGCGTTCAGAGACCGCCGCATGACGCGGCCTCGATTTCCGCCGCCGGGCTGGGCTCGTATGGAGGAATCAACAGCGGTACGGTGACGATCAACGCCGGACGCCTGGAGGCGAAGGGAGGGGCGCAGGGCGCGGGCATCGGCGCCGGCACGGCGGACGATGTCGGCGCGGGCGACTGCGGCGACGTGACCGTGAACGGCGGCACCGTGATCGCGACGACGGCCAGCTGGGCCGCGGGCATCGGCGGCGGCGTGCCGTGGATCAAGGCGGGCGGCAACCTGAAGAGCTACACGCAGACGGGCGGCGAGGTGACGGCGCACGGACGGACGAGCGCGGGCATCGGCGGCGGGGGCGGCGGCGGAAGCGGCACCTACTCCACTCAAAGCCAGGGCGGTCGCGTGCTGGGCACGGTCCGGATTACCGGCGGATTCCTCTACGCCACCTCGACGAACTACAACAATGACGCCGTGATCAGCGCGGCCATCGGCGGCGGCGGCGCGCGCCTCGCGGCCTCGGCGCAATCCACCTCCGCAGGTACCGTCGTCATCGAGGGCGGAACCGTGTGGGCCATGGGCAAGCACGTCGGCATCGGCGCGGGCGGCAGGGTCGACACGTCGCCGACGGCTCTCGTCGGTCCCGGCACGACCTTCACGATGACGGGCGGCACGCTGTACGCGCGGGGCGAGACATGCGGCATCGGCGGCCCGGAGCTGCCGACGTCGGCCGTCACGAACCTGACGTCCGTCACGATCTCGGGCGGTTTCCTGCAGGTGCGCGGCGGCGTGCAGGTGCAGGCGACGAACGGCGAGGCGCTGGGGAACCGTCCGGTCTATCCCGCGTCGTTCCATCCAAGCGACAAGGGGCCGGTCGCCGTGACGGTTTCCGGCGGAGCCCCCGCCTACGACTATCCGCTCACGGGCGACGGAAGCCCTCGGCAGCCGCCCGGATGGGAGTGGTGGCAGTACGCCTGGCTGCCTGAAGGCGAGTATGCGTTCTACGACGCGAGCGACAACCTGCTCATGTGCGACGTCTCGCCCCTGCACGAGGTGGTGCACGACATCGCGTCCATCCGCACCATGCGCCTGACGAGCGCGAGCTCGAACGCGGTGCTGGTCGGCACGTGGAACGCGAACGTGGACGGCCGCAGGCGCTACATCCTCGGCATGGGGAACTCCGGCATGCCGTTCACGACGTTCCTGACGCTGCGCGGCGTGACGGTCACGAACAACGACTACCTGGTCGCGACGTCCGACAGGAGCACGGTCAACCTTCGCCTGGAGGGAAATAACGAGATCAACTGCGCCAGTGACGGCTATCCGGCCATCTACGTCAACGGCGGGGCCAACGGCGGGGCCTTGACGATCGACGGCCCCGGAACGCTGACCGCACGTTCAAAGCAATACGCGGCGGCGATCGGCGCTGCCGGCAAGAACTGCGGCGCGATCACGATCAACGGCGGCACGATCTACGCCTACGCCGGCACGCAGGGGGCGGGCATCGGATGCGGCAAGAGCGACAATGAAGTCGTCACGTGCGGACCGGTGACGGTGAACGGGGGCGTCGTACGCGCGTACGGTTTTCTCTCTGTTTCAGGCGGAAAAGGGAATGGCGGCTGGGCCGCCGGAATCGGATGCGGGACGGGCTACAGCCAGTCCGGCGGCGGCCTGACGAGCTACACGCAGACGGGCGGCGACGTGGAGGCGTACGGCGAGACGGCCGCCGGCATCGGCGGTGGTGGCGGCGGCGGAAAAACCCGCACGTGCACGGGCGGCTGGTGCGGTCCCGTGAAGATCACGGGCGGGCGGCTGGTGGCGGACTCGCTGACCTACAGCAAGAACAGCGAGCATTGCGTCGGCGCGGGCATCGGCGGCGCGGGCGTGCGCTACAACGGCGAGCGGGCAATCGGCGCGGCGGGCTACCTGACGAGCTACGAGCAGACGGGCGGCGACGTGACGGTGCGCGGGGTCCGCATCGGCATCGGCAGCGGCGGGCAGAAC
>CAMPAF010000416.1 GCA_946631535.1 uncultured Verrucomicrobiota bacterium | reverse complement strand
GTTCTGGTTGTTTCCAATCTCAAAACGCATGGGTGAGAAACGCAGATGCGCCCCAGAATTGCGGAATTGCGCCGGTCACCTCTCGTCGGCGCGGGGCAGGAACTCGGTGGCGACCTTCAGCTGGCGAGCCATCGCCTTCGCGAGCGCCTTCACGCCGAACGTCTCAGTCTGGTAGTGCCCGGCGCAGACCATCTGCATGCCGACGTTCTCCGCCGCGATCGTCTCGCCCCAGTCCGCCTCGCCCGTGATGAAGAGGTCGCAGCCGAGCTCCTTCGCGTCCGTCGCGTGGCAGCCCGCGCCGCCGGAGCACACCCCCACTTTCTTCCCGTTCGGCAACGTCCCCACCACCCCGATCGTCTCGCCGTGATAGACGAACGCGGGCTTAAGGTTCTTCAGGCCCAGGAAGCGGGCAAGCTCGTAGTTGTTGCCGTAGGCGTGGTTCGCGTCGAGCGGCAGGTGCACCGCGTACAGCGCCACGTTCGCGTCCATCGCCGCCTTAACCACGTTGTACGTTGCGCCGACAAGACGCTGGATGCCGCCGCCCCAGGAGATGCCGTGGTGGACCACTAGCAGCTGCGCCCCCGCCGCCGCCGCCGCCTTCACGGTGCGCACGCTCGCGTCCACGCCGAACGCGACCTTCGTCACGTCGTCGCCCTCGCGCGCGATCTGCACGCCGTTGTTAGACACGTCGCTGAACGATTTCACGTCCAGCACGCGGTCAAGCCAGTCAACTATGCGTTCAAGTTTCATGCTGTCCACTATACAGCATCCGCCCGCCGTCCGCAAGCACGAAAGTTTTCGGCCGAGCGGTTTGATGGTGGCGGCACGGCGGGATGTATGCTATCATTTCAGCCGACGAAAGGACATCAGGCAAATGGAACGCTTCGAAAAGCAGCTCAGCAAGGCATACAAGCGCTTCGCGCCGCTCGCGCAAAGCTACTACTACACGTTCTCCCGCCCTTCGGTGACGGTTGGCGGCACGCCTACCGTCATCTTCCTGGGGAACCACTCCTCCGGCAAGTCATCGCTCGTGAACTGGATTCTCGGCGCGCCGCCCGTGCAGGACACCGGTGTCGCCCCAACCGACGACGGTTTCACCGTCATAACATACGGCGAGAACGAGGAAGACATCGGAGGTCCTGCCGCCGTGGCCAGGCTCCCGGAGGAGTTCCGCGCCATGGAGACGCTCGGCCCCTCGTTCCTCCAGCACCTGAAGGTGAAGGTGCGCAACCGCGAGATGCTCAAGCGCGTCAACATCGTGGACAGCCCCGGCATGATCGACTCCGCCGCCACGGAGTCGCAGCGCGACTACGATTTCAACGAGGCCGTCCGCCGCCTCGCGCAGCTGTGCGACATGGTGTTCTTCCTCTTCGACCCGGAGAAGCCAGGCACCACCGGCGAGACGGTGAACGTGTTCTCCAATTGCCTGCGCGGCGCCGAATTCAAGCTTCGCGTGCTCCTGAACAAGTGCGACGCCTTCACGAGCCTCTACGACTTCGCGCGTGCGTACGGCACCCTGTGCTGGAACCTTTCGCGCGTGCTCCGCACGAAGGACCTGCCCAAGATATTCACCACCTATTCCGGCGAGGAGCGCAACACGGCGCAGGGCGGCATGGACCTGACGGACTTCAACCGCCACAGGAAGGAGTTCCTGGACACCTTCTCCAACCCGTCGGACCGCAGGGCAGACAACGTCTTCGCCGCAGCCTACGCCGACTTCGCCGGCCTCTCAATGCGCATGCGCGTCGTCAACAACGCCGCGCGCAAGATGCGCAAGCTCACCATGCGCCATCTGCTTGTCGGCAGCGCAACAGCCGTGCTGGCCGGCTGCCTGACAGCGCTCGTGACGGCATTCACCATGGACGCAAACCTGTTCGAGTTCTCGGCGAGAGGGCTCTTGGCATGGATCGCGGGCGGCACCGTCGCCGCGCTCGCTTGCCTGGCTTCATCGGTATGGAGTCGCATTTCCGTACGCAAGCTTCGGGCCTCACTCGCCCAGAAGGTGGACGATATCTTCATCGAGGAGCACCGCAGCCAGACTGCCATCGGCACGTTCGACGACCTGCGCCAGCGCTGGGGCGGTATCCGCACTGAAACGGCGGACATAATCGACCACGCTCCGCTCTCCCTGCCGATCTTTGCCGAACGCAAGCGCGCCGCGCTAGACCAGATCACCTCAGGCCTGCTGGACGCGCTCGCGAAGTCCGGCGGACGTGCCTAGCGGCCATTGCCGCGGAAGTAGCGCCTGACCGTCTCCCACGCCTTCTTCGGATGGCGCTGGGCGTCAACCACGCCAGCGATGCTGATGCCGAAGAGCTTGCCGTTGTGCTTGTTGCTGTTGCGGTGGTAGGAGCGCGCGTCCGAGAACTGCCAGATGGCGAAGCCGACGATGTCCTTGTTGTCCCAGATCGTCTGCAGCACGTCGGTCAGGTACTCGTCCTGGAACTCCTCCGATCCGACGCACGCCATCGGATCGTGGTAGCCGTACAGCGCGCCCACTCCGCACTCCGAAACGATGATCGGCTTGTCGGGATACTGGGTACGGAAGTGACGCGCGATGACGTTGAATCCGGCCGACCCGTCGCTCTTCGGGTCGAGGTTTCGCACCTTCTCGGCCAGCTCTTCAGGCAGGCCGGGCTGGTTGGGGATCGTCCCAGGATACGTGTTGAACGCCACGACGTCCGTGTTCGAGTGGCAGATGTCGCGGTACCAGCCGTTGCAGGCGAACGTGACGAGCCGCCCCGCGTCCTCCGCCTTGATCGCCGCGA
>CAMPAF010000415.1 GCA_946631535.1 uncultured Verrucomicrobiota bacterium | reverse complement strand
CGGTATGTCATGGGCCGTCGCATAGCACAGGAGCGCGACATTCCGTTTTTCCACTTTTATTTCGTCTGCCACCGCAGAAAACATCTCGTGGGACAGCGCCCACAGGAAGGCGCGGTCGAGCGCGGCGCCCGGCTGCCATGCGGCGGAGCCGATCATCTCGCGGGCGTCATCTGCTTCGGCGGCGCGTTCCCACACGAGGTGCCGCCTCCCGTCCGTGTCGCGCACGGAACGCGGCTTCCACCCCTTTGCGGTGGCGATCCAGTCACGCACGATGTCGTGGACGCGTCCGCTGCCAGAACCGAACAGCGTGCCGCAAACGAACTCGTCCATAGGACGGTCCTCAAGCTCGATCCTGTGCTTGAAGTAGAGCTTGAGCGGCTTGGGCTTGCTGCGCGAGCCCGTGAGCATGAAGTAGGCGTCGAACTGGAGTACAGGATCCATGCCATCGACATCCGCGCGCGAAAACCCGAAACGCGCGAGCTGCGCGTACATGGCCGACGCCACCTGCTCCCGCAGCGCGATGGCGTCGGCGCAACCGTCCACGAAACAAACCTCGAACCACTCCCGCCAGGCGTCGTCGCCCGCGTAGAGGTCTTGTCGGCCTAACGCGCCGACCGTCTTTAGCTCATTCTCGATTTCTGCAGATTCCATGGCATCCTCCGTTCGTACTGGAACCGTCCCTGCCTGTTTTCCACAGCTTATGAAAGATTCCTCGTGAAAGTGCGCGAATTTTAGCACGGATTCCCAAGGTAGGCAATTGCAAAAGATATTCACCGAACGGCGTTGACTCGTATCGGCTCAATATGATACAATGCGCTTGTTGATACGTCGCGGCAGAAGGAAGTCGCGTTCAAAATGGTTGTTAAGGCAACTGGAGATTCCGCCTAACGGCGTCCAGACGGCATAATTGTCTGTCCAATCGGATGCCTTAAGCCCTGATGTTTTGTCTACTGAAGGAGGAGAGATGCAAAAGAAAATCGTCATATTCGCAACATTCGCGGTCCTTGCGGCGTGCGCGCTCTTGGGCGGAGAAGTGGAGCTGAAGCGCGGCAAGCACGCCGTGTTGCCCGCGGACGCCTTCACCGCCGCGATCGACGTCACGCCGGAGCCGACGCGCGGAGGCGGCATCCCCGGCATGGTGGCGTGGTTCGGCAACGGATGGGACTATGGTTTCCGACTGAGGATGGTGCCGAAGGACTACGGATTCGTGCCGTCCCTGGAAATCAGCAAGGGACCGCGCAACGGCTCGTACGTGCTTGAGGCGCGCGACGCGATCATGCCGGCGGGGCTGACGACGCATCTGGCGGCGACGTGGGACGGCAATACGGCGAGGATCTACGTGAACGGGAACTGCGTGGCCGAGGACCGGCACGAGAAACCGCTCGTGCGCGCGAACGGACTCAACTGGGGCGTGGGTGGTCCATCCTACGGACTATGGGGATATCCGTTCGCGACCTCCGGCGTACGCCTGTGGGATTTGGCGCTCTCCTCCGCGGATGTGGCCGAACTCGCGAAGCGCGTGCCGGTGGTCCCGGAGGCGGAGGTGGCTGCTTTCGTGGATCAGCCGATCGATGCGTGCGTGCGGCAGATCTTCGTGTGCACGGTCGATCCGCGGTTCGAGGGACTTGCGAAGCAACGCGTGTACAACGCAATCTTCTCGGGGCGTGACCTCCTGTTGTCGCGAGAACTGTTGCGTTCGTTTGTGGGCTCAGTGACCGACTTGGGTGAGGCTGTGGCGCAGGACTTTCGTCTGCGCCTCGCATCCGCCGCGCTGAGGGAGAACGACATGGCTTGGGCCGAGAAGGAGTATGCGGCGCTCTGGAACGACGCATGCGCCGCCGAGGCGGCGTACGCGCCGATCGCAGGGTTGGCGTACGCGAACGTGCTGGAGCGGAAAGGCGATCAGGCGGCGGCGGCGGCGGTGCGTGCCTCGGCGGCGGCGCGGGCGCGTCCGTTCCTCAAGCCGGAGTGTTCCGGCGAAGGCGTTCCACCCGCGTCGACATGTACTGAACCGCTCCCGGGTCGGCCTGCGGTCGAGATCCACGTGGCGCCGGACGGAGATGACAGGGGCGACGGCAGCGCGGCGAAGCCGTTCGCATCGCTCGTGCGCGCGCGTGACGCCGTGCGTGCGTTGAAGAAGGCGGGTCCCCTCCCGGCTGGCGGCGTGGCGGTGTGTCTGCATGGTGGCGAGTACCGTCTGTCGGAGACGCTGGAGCTGGGGCCGGAGGATTCCGGCGAGCCTGGCGCGCCGGTCGTCTGGCGGGCGTGGAAGGACGAGCGGCCGCTTTTCACCGGCGCGCTGGACGTGCCGCGGTTCGACACCCCGCTCGATCCCGAAGTCGTGCTCCGCCTGCCGCCCGAGGCGCGCGGACACGTGGTCTGCGCCAATGTGCGGGCCCTTGGCTATACCGACACGTCGCCGCTCCATTCGTACGGCTTCCATCGTGGCGAAGTGGGCGGCGGACGCCCCATGACGGACGTCTACGCGGACGCCGAACACCTCACTCTCGCCCGTTTCCCCAACGAGGGTTGGTTGCATATCGGCGAGATCCTGGACGATTCTACCAACAGGGTGTTCAAGGCGGACATCGACCTCACGCCTTGGGCGGACGAACCTTCTCTCATGCTTACCGGCTTCTGGAGGCACTACTGGGCCGACCTCACCGAGGCTCCGGAGAAGCTCGATCCCGCCACGGGACTCGTGACGCTCGGAAAACGTTTCAACATGGTGATCCAGTCCAAGCGCCCGTGGTTCATCGTCAACGCCATCCACG
>CAMPAF010000414.1 GCA_946631535.1 uncultured Verrucomicrobiota bacterium | reverse complement strand
TGTTCTGGTTGTTTCCAATCTCAAAACGCATGGGGGAAAAACGCAGATGCGCCCATGACGAATCGCGGCCCCGTCTTTCCTGCTTGCGGGAACGGTGGGGTTGTGGTATCATTCTTACATCCTGCCAACGAGGAGTAGTGAAATGAAGAAGGGTAGCATGTCCGGGCGTCAGGTGTTCTGTGCCTTGTCTTTGGTCGTCGCGTGGGCGGCGGTATCGTCGTCGGCGGGCGCAGCGCTGACGGCGGCGAGCTATGCGCAGGACGGGCTCGTCGGGCAGTGGGACGGCCTCGAGAACGCCGGCGTGGGGCTGTACGACGCCACTACGAACTACTGGACCGACCTGACGGGACAGTCGGGCGACTTTGCGCTGTTCACCGGCGTCGCCTCCTTCACGGCCGACGGCCTCAAGAAGAACGCCCAAGGCATCGTGGCGACGAACGTGACCGCCACTGCGCGGACGGACGTGCGCACGATCGAGGTGGTCGTCTCTGGCGCGCCTGCGTCGGGCTGGGTGAATACGGTGCTCATTTCTGAGAACCAGACGGTGACGTTCAGCAACGACAGGAGCGGGTATCGCGAATGTTTCTTCGACAACCAGAAGTTTGGTTGGCAGACGACCCAGAAGCCTGCGCAACAAACGCTGACCGTTACATACAGTTCAGCCACGGCTGCGTCCAGCTACTACCAGAACGGCGCGCAGCCGGCAGGGAGCAAGAAAACAAACTACTGGAGCAAGCCGAAGAATTCGTCTGCGATGCATATCGGCGGGCGTAGCGGTTACAACACTGGCGGCGACTGGACGACGACAGGTTATACGATCCACGCGATTCGTCTGTACAGCCGCGTGCTCACGCAGGCAGAAATCAGGCGGCACGCGATGATCGACCAGATCCGGTTCTTCGGCGCGCCGGCCGAACTCATGCCGTCAGACAGCAAATGCGCGCTGATCGCCACGGCGGGAACGGGCGGCATGGTGGCGGTCGACGACGTCAATGCGTCGCCGGACGCGACAGCGAAGATGGAGTTCACGTTCTCGCATGACGTGTTCCCTGTCGCCCTGCGCGCGGTTCCGCTGCCGGGCTGGAAGTTCTCGGGCTGGAGCGGCGACTTCTCGTGCGTCATCGAAGGATCGGCCTCGACGCCGATGATCGTCGTCACCACCGGTTGCGGACGCACCTACCAGGCGACGTTCGAGCGCGATCCCGACAACCCGGAAATCCCCTACGTGACGGACGGCCTTGTCGGCCGTTGGGACGGACTCGAGAATGCGGGCGAGGGAATCCACGATTCGGCCGCCAACCGCTGGGTTGACCTGTCTGGACAGGGCGGCGACTTCATCCTGCTGTCCAGCGCGGCGTCCTTTACAGAGACGGGCCTGAGGAAGAAAGCGGCCGGCGTGTGTGCGACGAACCTCGTGGCGCACACCGACGTGCTGACGATCGAAAGCGCCGTCTCGGACGTGCCGTCTTCGGGATGGGTCAATGCGGTGTTCCTTGGAAAAGACCAGACTGTGACGTTCCGCAACGAATCCGGCAACAAGCGCCAGTTCTTCTTTGACACCGACCACCTCAAGTGGAACATGACGGGCCAGCCCAATGAACTGACGGTGGCGGTCATCTACACGCTGAATGGCAACGCGCCGCAAGGACAATCGTTCTATTTGGACGGGGCGGCACCGCAAAACGGTTCGGTCTATGGCAACGACATGTATTGGAATGGCGCGGCACACGTGAACACGTGGATTGGCGGGCGACTGAACAACTTGGACAAGAGCGACGCCCAGACATCCGGCTATACCGTCCATGCGCTGCGCTTCTACAACCGGGCGCTCAGCGCAGGGGAGGTCGCGTACAACGCGGCGGTGGACAAGTTGCGCTTCCGCAGGGTACGCAAGGAGGGCTTTGTCTACCGTCTCGTGGACGGCAACGTACAGTGCAAGCTTCGCGGGTGGATGGACGGACTGGGCGGAACGATCAGCATGGAGGGCGGCGCGGCGGTGACAGATCGCGTCGAGACCGCGTGGGTGACGTTCGGCACGGCGCAGTCCGCCACCTTAACGGCAACGCCGAAGAAGGGCTGGACATTCTTGGGCTGGATGGGCGATACCGACGCCATCGTCTCCGGCACGGCGAGCGACACAACGGTGAGCGTGAGCGCGACGCATGGCGTGTCGCTTCAGGCGCGGTTCACGCGGACGGCGAAGTACGTGCAGGACGGCTTGGTCGGGTTCTGGGATTCCCTGGAGAACGCGGGATTCGGGCGCTTCGACGCAAATGCTTCCGCCTGGAAGGACCTGACGGGCGTCAGCGGCGACTTCCTCGTCAACAGCGCCTCGGGCGTGTTCGAGACGAACGCGCTCTACAAGCTCCGCCGGGGGCGCATGGCCTTCAATGCCAAGCGCCGCACGGACGTCCGCACGGTCGAGGCGGTCGTTTCGTCACTCCCGAAGAATGCCTGGGCCGTCGCGGCGTTCGTCAGCCACAAGCAACACATTACCATTAGGGACCAAGGAGAGGGGAATGTTCGCTAATACTTCTTTGACCGCGACACATCTTCTGACGCCGGCCACTATGGCTGGCAAACCGCCGAGCGTCCGGAGCAGATGACCGTCACCGTGCTGAGCGAGTCGGCTGCGTCGGCCGTGGATTGCTTTGTCAACGGAGCCAAGCCGGAAGGTTCGGCGTACGGCAACTGGTGGGGCGATTCGCCCGGCGGCGTGATGGTCATCGGCGCGCGCGGTCCCGTGTCCGGCGGCGACGCCACGGCCGTCGGCTACCGCGTCCA
>CAMPAF010000413.1 GCA_946631535.1 uncultured Verrucomicrobiota bacterium | reverse complement strand
CGCCCGCGTGGCTCACGGGCATGCCGGCGACGCCGGCGACGGACGCCGACACGGCACTCGTGATGGCAAACGGCACATCGCTTCGCCACGAGGCGGCCACGCAGACGCTTGGCGCTTTGGTGACGGACGGCACGGTGGACTGGACGCGCGTGTGGGACGGGGTGACGGCGTCGTCGTTCCCGCTCTTCGCCGTGGACGGCGACGTCTCGCTCGGCACGGTGAACCTCACGCCGCAGCCGAAGCCGACCGAAGGGAAGGTGCTGGACTGGACGGGCGATCTCGTGAACCGGGCCACGTGGAAGCTCCTTGGCGAAGACGTGTCCTCCCTGGGCGTCAACCTGCGCGAGACCGAGAAGGCGTACTGGATCAACCCCGTCGGCACGGTGCTCTACTTCCGGTGATGCACGATAAAGAGAAAAGGATTGCTTTCGCTACTGGGAGTCTTGGAGTTTGGGAGGCTTGGAGGATTTTTATAATTTTCTCCGAAACTCCTAGTCTCCTAATCTCCCAGCAGCGAAAGCAAAGAGGGTGTTCGCAATTGCCTCTGTTGACGACATGGAGAAGCCGATGAAACGGATGTGGCCAATCCGTGTGGCCCGCACGCTGGCGATGGCGGTTTTGACGTCCGCCGTGTTCCAGATCGGCACAATTGCGTGCACGGCCATTCCCCTCATCCCGGATGCGTACGAACTGATGATGCCGATGCGCGACGGCGTGAGGCTGTACACGTGCGGCACGGCTCCACGTGGAAAAAAGAAATGTCCCGTGATCGTCGTGCGGACGCCGTATGTGGAGGAGACCGGCATAAACAAGACGAAGGTGAGGATGATGGCGGCCCCGGCATACCTGCGCGGATACGTGTGCCTGTTCCAGCATTGCCGTGGCTGCGGATTGAGCGAGGGTGACTTCATTCCGTTTGAAGCCGAACGCGAGGACGGACTGGCCCTGCTGGACTGGATCAGGAAACAGCCCTGGTACAACGGCGAGGTGTTCCTTTTGGGCGGCAGCTACCATTCGTCCGTGCACTGGGCGTATCTCGACACGAACCCTCCGGACGTCAAGGGGGCGGTGATGCCGGTGATGGACGTCGACCGCTACAATGCGGATTACCGCAATGGGGTGTTCAAGACAGGACTTTTCGGCGAATGGTCCAAGCTTGTGTACCGCCGCAAGGATAAGACGCTTCGGCGGGACGAATCGGCCAAGCTCTGGGACTTTCCCCTGTCCGATTGGGTCCGGCGCTACTATGGGATAGACGAGCCGACGTTCGACAACGTCATGAAGCACACTCGGCGCGACGATCCGTTCTGGGCTTCGGGCGAACCCGGAAGCGGGGCGGAGTCCAGGCGCGCCTTCAACAGCTCGACGATGCCGATTCTCCTGATGACGGGCCTCTACGACATGTTCTGCGACGGGATGTGCGACATGTGGAGCAATGCGCCGCGGGAGAGGCTTGCGAACTGCGCGCTGCTCATCGATGCCTACGACCACGACGGGCGGGTTGCCGACGAGCTGAAGGGAACGCGCGGGGAGTTCTCCGACGGCGCGAGGCTGTCGAACCCGATGAGGATACTCGACTGGTTCGACTATTGCCGGACGGGCAAGGCCTGCGACTTCGCCTCGCCGGGTTCCGTTCGTTGCTACGCGCTCTGGGAAAAACGCTGGATCGGCGAGGAGGCGCTTCGGGACGGTCCGCGCCGCGTCGACCTCAAGCTTGGGGCCGGGACGAGGTCCTGGACGTACGACCCGAAGCGTGCGCTTCCGGTGTTTCCAGGGTCGGGAGGCCACTGCTTCGGCGGGATGCGAAAACAGCCAAAGCCAGACTTCCGGGACGATGTGGTGTCGTTTGTCCTGCCGCCGTGCGAAGAGACGTTGCGCGTCCGTGGGCGCATGAGGGCGGAGCTTGCGGTTTCCAGCGACTGCGAGGACACGTGCTTCTACGTGCGCGTGAGCGTGGACAAGGGCGACGGCATCTGGTATCTGTTGCGGGACGACATCACGACGATGTGCGCCGACGGCTCCGGATATGTCCCTGGCGCCGAGAAGAGGATATCCTTCTCCTTTCCGCGTCTTGCGTTCTGCCTTGAGAAGGGGGACAGGTTGCGCGTTGACGTTTCGAGCGCCTGTTCGCAGTTCGCGCCGCACGGGAACGTGAGAGGCAATCAGAATTTCGTGCGTATGCCGAAGATTGCGCACAATTCCGTCGTTGCGGAGCGGTCTCTGCTGACGGTTTTCGCCGAAACCAAGGAGCGGTAATGGTGCGCCGAGCAAAGCTCGACAGCACGCCGACGACATCCCCGCCGCCATCGGCGGCCGTGTCCACCCGCGCCGCCAAGATGGCGGCTCCCCATTCGGGAGGGCCGCGCTGCTGCGCGGCCGTTGCGCCCAACATGCCCATTTCCCAGGACCGCTTGAAGGGGGGGACATGATTATGCTATAATCGCACACGTCGCCAGCGAATGTCTCGTCGGCACTACATGGAGAAAAAAGAAATGGCTACGAAGAAGGTTGAGAAGCTCGCCATCGACGGCGGCAAGAAGGTCTGGTCGAAGGGATTTCCCGCCTGGCCGCAGTTCGACAAGAAGACGGACAAGAAGGTGCTCGACATCCTTCACTCCGGCAAGGTCAACTACTGGACCGGCCCCGTCGGCATGCAGTTCGAGGAGGCGTGGGCCAAGTGGCTCGGCGTCAAGAACGCGGTCTCGGTCTCCAACGGCACGGCGGCTCTGCACGTGGCGCTCACGGCGCTCGGCGTCGGCGCGGGCGACGAGGTGATCTGCACGTCCTACTCGTTCATCGCCTCCTCCTTCTGCGC
>CAMPAF010000412.1 GCA_946631535.1 uncultured Verrucomicrobiota bacterium | reverse complement strand
CTCGGCCCGTGGGACTCCGCCGCGTGGATCTGGCGGAAGGACGCCCCCCTGCCGCCCGGCGGCGAGTTCGTCCGGTTCCGCAAGACGTTTTCCGCAGACGGCAAATCGCCTCTGCGTTTCCACGTGAGCGCGGACGAGCGGTTCGTCCTGCTCTTGGACGGTAAGGTGATCGCGCGCGGACCCGACCGCGGCACGCCGGAGATGTGGTTCGTCCAGAGCTACGAAACGCTCCCCGCCGCCGGCGACCATCTGCTGGAGGCCGTCTGCTGGCGCCTGAACCCGCATCAGGCGCCGAACGCGCAGCTCACCATCCGCGGCGGGTTCCTCTTCAAGGCGGAGGAGCCGTTCGACGCGGCGCTCACGACGGGCCGCGCGGACTGGCGCGTGGCCGCGCTCGCAGGCACGCGGATGACGCGCGACGCCTATCCGATGGGCCCCGTCGGCGCGCAGTGCGAAGTGTCGGGAACGGGAATCCTCACGGAACGTCCCGCCTCCTCGGCGTACGCGAAACCCGTCGTCGTGCGCGGGGCGATTCCGCCGGACGAGTCGATCACGAGCGGATCGAGTCGGCGTCCGGCCTGGATGCTCTATCCCTCCGAGCTGCCCGCGCAGATCGAGCGGACGATCCGGCCCGGCGCGTTCAAGGCCGCGGACGACCAGGCGTTCGCGACGAACGGCGTGTGGAACAAGGCCGCGCGGGCATACGGCCGCGCCGGCTGGTACCGTGCGTCCGCCGCCGCGCATCCCGCCGTCGCGGAGGCGAACGCCCTGCTCGCGGGGAAGGGGAAGGTGATCGTTCCGCCGCACGCGAAACGGCGCATCCTCTGGGATCTGGGCGACTACTGGTGCGCATACCCCGAACTCTCCACAAGCGGTGGCAAGGGTGCGAAGATCGCCTGGGGCTGGGCGGAGTCGCTCTACACGGGCGACTGCTTCGACTGGCACACGCTCGCGTCGGAGGAGCGGAAAGGCGCCACGAGCCGCGCGAAGTGGGATGACAAGTATTTCTACGGCTTCAAGGATGTTTTCTGTCCTGAAGGTCGCCTTCAGGCGACCTTCACCACGCCCTGGTGGCGGTGCGGCCGGTGGTGCCAGATCGAGATCGAGACCGCCAACGAGCCGCTGACTCTGGATGACGTGCGGCTCGTCGAGGCGCGCTACCCGCTTTCGATTGACGGACGCTTCGCCTGTGACGATCCAACCATCGCAGGCGTGGAGCGCCTGTGCCGACGCGGCCTTGAGATGTGCATGCACGAGATGTACTTCGACTGCCCGTATTACGAACAGCAAATGTACGGCGGCGACACCCGCCTCCAGATGCTCGTCGCCTCCGCGCTTTCCGCCGACGGCCGCCTGACGCGCCAGGGGTTTCGTCTCTTCGAGATGTCGCAGCGCGACGACGGACGCGTGTCGATGAACTATCCCACCACGTGGCTTCAGGAGTCGACCACGTATTCGCTTCTCTGGACGCTGATGCTCGGTGACGCCGCGCTATGGCGCGACGATGCGGCGTGGGTGCGCGCGCGCATGCCGGCGGTGCGGAAGATGCTCTTCGGGATTGAGGCGCACGTGGGCACCGACGGGCTTGTACGCAACCTTCCGGGGTGGAGTTTCATGGACTGGGTGCCGGAATGGAACTTCGGCGTCGCGCCGGGCGGCGGCTTCAACGGCGGCGGTTCCGCGTGCGAGAACCTGCTGTATCACCTTGCGCTTCGGAGCGCGGCGTTTGTTGAGGATTTCCTCGGCGAAACGGAGCTGGCGACGCGTTGGCGGCGGCGTGCCGAGGCACTCGCACAGCGGATCAACACGACGTACTGGTGCGAGGCGCGGGGGCTGGTGGCCGATACGGCCGCGCAGGATCGCTTCTCGGAACACGCGCAGTGTCTCGCGATCCTTGCGGACGCCCTGCCGCCCGAACGGGCGAAGCGCGCGTTCGACGGGCTTGTGTCAGCAGGCGACCTCGCGCGGTGCACGGTCTATTTCTCGCACTACCTCTTCGAAACGTATTTCCGTTACGGGCGTGCGGATCTCTTCCTCAAGCGGCTCGACCTCTGGCGCGATTTCGCGAAGCAGGATCTCAAGACGCCCTTGGAGGCGCCGGGCGACGCGCGGAGCGACTGCCACGCCTGGGGCGCGCATCCGCTCTACCACTTCAGAACGGGCCTCGCCGGGATCCGTCCGACCTCCGCCGGCTTCGCCTCGGCGGAGATCGCACCATGCCCTGGCGGCCTCAAGCGGATCGAGGCGTCCGTGCCCACGCCGCGCGGCGCAATCTCGGTCGACCTTCATTTTGATGGCGCCGCGGTACGCGGCACCGTCACCGTGCCGGAGAAACTGCCCGCCACGTTCAAGTGGCGCGGCGCCACACGTCTCCTCGCTCCTGGCGCAAACGCAATAAGCTTCTAGAACACAAACTACCAACTGTCATGAAAGAAAATTCATATGCAGAGCAGATGACGCGCCTGACCGCGCGCAAGAACGCACAGACACGCGAGAAGCTGTCCAAGCTCGGCTTTCGCGACGAGGACGACTATGGGCTCGTCCTGCCTCCGGAATCGTTCAAGGCCGACCTGCCCGTGCGCGACGCCACCGGACAGTTCTCCGGTCCGCGCGCCTGGGCCATGAACTTCCGCTGGCTCATGGAGCACCACCCGCTCTACATCGACCCGGACGACGCCATTGCCGGCCGCTGGATGTTCATGCTCTCACGCATGCGCCTCGGCTACCAGCTCTCGCGCTCCAACTTCGCCTTCGACTACTCGCATCTCGAACCGCTCCAGAAGAAGTACGACATCACCACCGGCATCGGCAAGGACGCCC
>CAMPAF010000411.1 GCA_946631535.1 uncultured Verrucomicrobiota bacterium | reverse complement strand
CGTTCTACGTCACGAACGGCATCCCGCTCATCGCGCGCTATGTCTATGGCATCGAGCCGCTGGACGCCCGGACGGACGTCAACGGCCATCCGCTCATCGACTTCAAGATGAACGCGAACGGCACGCCGGTCTTTGAGCTCGCTCCGCAGAAGAACGCCGACGACTACGGCCTTAAGTTCACCATTCTGGCCTCACCGACCCTCTCCCCGTGGATCACCATCGACGAGTACCCATTCGACCCCGCCACGGACCTCTGCATCCCCGACCTCGGCACTCCGGCCCCGTCCTGCATGTTCTTCAGGTGGCGCCTGGTCCTCACGGGGAAGTAGGAGAAGCGGCGGGAGCGCCGCTTCTCCGAGGCGAAAATCTCCGTTGATTTTACCACATAGTTTGGTATAATTTCCGCGCTTTTGACCCGCTCCGCGTGGAGTATGGGATTCAGGCTGTTGTTCACTATCGTAAAAGGTGGTCAATTAAATGGCAAGAACCGTACCTTCGAGGGCGGAGGACGCACGGACGGCGCGCCAGCGGGCGACGCCGCTCGCCGACGCGCTTGACGCACAGCGCATCAATCGGCTGGCGCACTTCGACGTGCCCGCGCACAAGAGCGGGCGCGGCAACCCCGAGCTCACCGAGTACCTCGGCGAGCGGGCGATGGCGATGGACGTCAACTCCATGAAGCCGCTCGACAACCTCGGGCATCCCGTCTCGGTGATCCGCGACGCGCAGCGCCTCGCGGCCGAGGCGTTCGGCGCGGACGACGCGTTCTTCATGGTGAACGGCACCACGTCCGCCGTGCAGGCGATGATCATGGCCACGTGCACGGCGGGCGACGAGATCATCCTTCCGCGCAACGTCCACCGCAGCGCCATCAACGCGCTCGTGGTGTGCGGCGCGATTCCCGTGTACGTGAACCCCGGCACGGACAAGCGCCTCGGCATCCCGCTCGGGATGCGCGTGGAGGACGTGGCGAAGGCGATCGCGGAACATCCCTCCGCGAAGGCCGTGCTCGTGAACAACCCCACCTACTACGGCATCTGCTCGAACCTCGTGGAGATCGTGAAGCTCGCCCACGCGGCGGGGATGCGCGTCCTCGCGGACGAGGCGCACGGCACGCACTTCTACTTCCACGAGGAGCTGCCCGTCTCCGCGATGGCGGCCGGCTGCGACATGACGGCCGCGTCCATCCACAAGACCGGCGGCTCGCTCACGCAGAGTTCCGTGCTCCTCACGCGCCGCCCCGTGAACCCCGACTACGTGCGCCAGGTGATCACGCTCACGCAGTCCACCTCGGCCTCCTACCTGCTGCTTTCCTCGCTCGACATCGCCCGCAAGAACCTCTTCTTCCGCGGGCGCGAGATGTATCAGAAGACGATGGACTTCGCCGACTACGCGCGCGAGGAGATCAACGAGCTCGGCGGCTACTACGCCTTCGGGCCGGAGATCATCGACGGCGACGCCGTGTTCGCGTTCGACCGCACGAAGCTCTCCGTCCACACGCGCGACATCGGCCTCGCCGGCATCGAGGTGTACGACCACCTCCGCGACGACTACGGCATCCAGATCGAGTTCGGCGACGTGGGCAACCTCCTCGCGATCCTCTCGGCGGGCGACCGCATGATGGACGTGGAGCGCCTCATCTCCGCGCTCGAGGAGATCAAGCGCCAGCGCGAGAAGAGCCCGATCGGCCTCTTCGACCACGAATACATCGACCCCGTGATCGCCCTGCCGCCGCAGACCGCCTTCTACGCGAAGAAGCGCCGCGTGCCGATGAAGGAGTCCACGGGACTCGTCGCCGGCGAGTTCGTGATGAGCTACCCGCCCGGCATCCCGATTGTGGCGCCCGGCGAGCGGATCACGCCCGACGTGCTCGAGCACATCCTCTTCGCGAAGGAGAAGGGCTGCTTCATGACCGGTACCGAGGACATGTCCCTCGAATACATCAACGTGCTTGCGTAGGAGACCTGCGATGCGCACCGAACTCTGGTATACCGACGAACACACGCGCGACGTGCGCTTCTCCATGAAGGTGGTCGAGCAGATCGCCTCGAAGAAGAGCGCCGTGCAGCAGATCGACATCTTCGACACGTCCGCCTACGGGCGCGTGCTCGTCCTTGACGGCGGACTCATGATCACCGAGAAGGACGAGTTCATCTACCACGAGATGATCACGCACGTGCCGATGGCCGTCCACCCCCGCGTGAAGAACGTGCTCGTGATCGGCGGCGGCGACGGCGGCACCGTGCGCGAGCTCACGAAGTACAGGTCGATCGAGTCGATCGACCTCGTGGAGGTGGACAAGCACGTCGTCCTGCTCGCAAAGAAGTACCTGCCGTTCACGTCCGCCAAGCTCAAGGACAAGCGCGTGCGCGTGTGGTTCGAGGAGGGCCTCCGCTACGTGCGCGGCAAGAAGGCGGAGTACGACCTCATCATCGTCGACTCCTCCGACCCCTACGGTCCCGCCGAGGGCTTCTTCACGCGCGAGTTCTACGGCACGTGCTTCAAGGCGCTCCGCGACGACGGCATCCTCATCAACCAGCACGAGTCGCCGTTCTACGCCGCGCACCAGAAGTCCGTGCGCGACGCCCACCGCCACATCGCGGTGGAGTTCCCCCTCTCCACGGTCTACCAGTGCCACATCCCGAGCTATCCCTCCGGGCACTGGCTCTTCGGCTTCGCCTCGAAGAAGTACCATCCCATCGGCGACCTCAACGAGGCGCGTTGGAACAAGCTGCGCGTCAACACGCGCTACTACAACACGGCGCTCCACCGCGGCGCGTTCGCGCTGCCGAACTACGTGCTCGACATCCTCAAGGAGGAGGAGC
>CAMPAF010000410.1 GCA_946631535.1 uncultured Verrucomicrobiota bacterium | reverse complement strand
GGAGCCGAACGCCTTCATCCTCTCGCTCAAGGCAGGCGGATTCGGACTCAACCTCACGCGCGCCACGCACGTGATACACTTCGACCGCTGGTGGAACCCCGCCGTCGAGAACCAGGCCACCGACCGCGCGCACCGCATCGGCCAGACAAAGACCGTGTTCGTCCACACGTTCATCTGCACAGGCACGCTCGAGGACCGCATCGACGAGATGCTCTCTTCCAAGCGCCAGCTCGCCGCCGAGGTCGTCGCGGGCGGCGAATCGTTCCTCCTCAAGATGAACCCGCGCGAGTTCGAGCGCATGACGGCGCTGGACAGCGAAAACGTCACCTGACTCCGTTGGCAAACCGGCATGGCTTGCTTTCGCTCCCGCATGGAGAGCCGCCACCTTGGCGGCGTTTACCGGATGAACATCGTCAGGCCGCCGTAGCGGACCATGGCGAGGAGCGTCACTGTGCCGTCCGCGTTCGCGCGTTCCTCAATGCCCGTCACGTAGCCCTTGAACGGACGCTGCACCTCCAGCATCCCCTTCACGCCGGCGGCCTTGTCGGCCGCCACCGTGCAGATGGCGTACCGCGAGATGGGCGAGGGCATGTCGGTGAGCTCGCCCATGTCCACCATCACCGGCACCTTCGCCGTCGTGCCTTCCGCGCGCGCGAACGGCACGGACCACTTCGTGTTCCAGAAGCCGTACGCCGCCACGCCCGCATCGGACGGCGCGCGGTCGAGCTTGATGCCGCCGCCCGCGAACTCCACGGCGAGGCCGTCCACGCCGTTCGTCGAAAGCGGCTTGATCCAGCCCTCCGCCACGACGAGCCCGTTCGTGCCCGCGAGCGGCGTCGCGCTCTGCGCCGATCCGCAGAACTTCGGCTTCACCGTGCCGCCGAGCGCGAGCGTGCCCGCGCCGGACTTGTGCAGGACGCCGGAGAGCGTGATCGGGCACTTGAGCGCGAGCGTGCGCCCTTCCGGCGCGACGACCTGCGCATTGCCGCCCGCGAAGTTGATGCCGCGCGTCATGTCGTCCAGCACGCTCTCCGCGCGGCCGGGCTTCAGCGCCTGCCAGTTCTTGACCGTGAGCGCGTCGTACTGGTACGTCTTGAACGGCCGGCCGAGGTTGCGCGACTCGCACACCGCGAACATCATGAACTGCGTGGGGTTCTCGATGTCGGACGAATTGTGCCGCACGGTCCACTTGCCCGTGAAGTTCGTGTTGTCGCCCGTCAGCCCGAACTCGCAGCACTTCTCCTTGCCGCCCTGGCTGTTGGCGTCCGGCTTGCGGATGCCCACGATGACGTTGCAATGGCCGGAGATCGCGCTCTCCCACCGCTGCGTCGTGTTGTTGCCGAGCACGAAGAGGTAGTCGTTGTTGCCGACGAGCCGCAGGTTTCCGGTGAAGACCTGCAGGCCGAACACCCAGGCGCGCATCTGCTGCGTGCCCGTGCTGCCGGTGTAGAGGTTCAGCTGGTCGAAGTCGTAGAGTCCGCGCGAGGAGAACGTGAGTGTCTTCCGGACGGTCATCGAGCGCCCGGGGAAACGGTAGACCTCCGTCTCCGCCACCCCCGTGGGCGGCAGGTAGCAGCCCACGTTCGAGTAGAAGTCCGCCCCCGCGTTCTGGGCCGGCGTCTTGTTGTTCGACCACGTCGCCGCCTGGTGGAACTTCGACGCGTAGTCGGCGCCCGAATTGTCCACCACCTGCGTGACGACTTGGTTCAGCGTCACGTAGAGGACCGTCCAGCCGTCCTCGCTCTCAACTTCAAACGTCAGCCCGGGGAAGTCGTCCGGCACGACAGCCGACGCCTCGTTCGAGACGAACCACGCGATGGTCGGCACCCGCGCGAACTGGCCGTCCGTGAAGGCATTTTCGCCCTTCACCCTCAGCACCGCCACGCGCGCGGGGCCGTTCGTGAGCGTGTTGGGGTCGACGGGATCGGCCGGCGCCACGCCGATCGTCCCCGCCGCCGAGAAGGTGTTCGTCACCTCCACGCATCCCGCCGACGTCCCGTTCCAGCCGAACCGCACCGCCGAGCCGTTCGCGAGCGTGAGGTCGGCGACGACGAGCGTGTTCGAGGCCGCCGCGCCGATGGAGGAGGTCGCGTCCACGGTCACCTTCGAGACGGCCCCCGTCGCGCCGTCCGCCGCGCCCGTGAAGAGGTCGCCGCATTTCGTCACCGTCACGAGCTTCGCGTTCGCCAACGTCTCGTTGCAGACGAAGAGACGGTTGCTCGCCACCCCGACCGTGCCGAGGAACTGCGACATGTCGCCCAGCAGCCGCATGAACCCGCGCCGGGGATTGGCCGCCGAGGTGTTCGCCTGCACTTGCATCCACTGGCTTGCGTTCGCCACGACGGTCGCCTCCATGTCGATGCCCAAACCCTCCGCATAAGCCGGATCGGCCCCCCACGGCTGAAGATTGAAAGGTGCGGCGGACGAACTTTCCGTCAACTCCACGCGCCCGCGGATGACGACCGGGCGCACGATGCTCTGGTTGACCTTCCAGATGCAGCCGCCGTAGACGAGCGCGCCCTCGTTCGCGAACTCGTACGAACTCGGCGCAAACGTCTTCCATTGGACACTTGACTTGGGCCCGCACACGAACTTGCCGCCGGGAAAGACGTGATGGTTCGAGGTGGTCGCGACCGTCTCGATAACCGTGCGGAACCAGGTGTTGACGTAGTAGTTCGTTCCGGCGTGCATCGGCAGATGATCCGACCAGAAGTACTTTCGGTTGCTTGCCGTACTCGCCGAGTCCTCGGCTTTCGTCGTGGACATCGGCGAGTCAGTTGCCGTCGAGCCATTTACCAAGAGCGTCACGTATCCCGTCGACGCATCGTAC
>CAMPAF010000409.1 GCA_946631535.1 uncultured Verrucomicrobiota bacterium | reverse complement strand
GACATGCAGGCGGAGCACCGCTACTCGCAGCTGCTGGAAGCGTTGCAGTGCGGCACGATGCGCTACCGCGCGGCGGACGACCTGCCGTTCGGCGTGGCCTGGAACAAGGGCGCGAACTACAGCCAGGGATGGAGCGCGGTGATTTGGGCGTGCAAGAAGGTGAAGGGGCTCAAGGTGGCGCGTACGTACGAGGTGCCGTTCGCGAACGCGAACGGCACGGTCGTGACGCCGGAGACGTGCCGCGAGCTCGGGCACGACACGGCGAAGGTGTTCCGGGCTTTTCTGAGCGGCGGCCCGCTCGGCGAGCGGGCCCTACCATGTGTGTCGGGCGTGTATCCGCATCTTGCGATGTACAACGACGAGGGCGAGTGCGGCACGGGCGCGGTGGTGCCGTGGGCGGGGGATTTGTGGGTGGTCACGTACGGTCCGCATTGCCCCGTGGGCTCGAGCGACAAGCTCTACCGCATCAAGCCCGACCTCACGCGCGAGACATTTCCCGCCTCTGTTGGCGGTACGCACGCGGACCGCATGATCCACCGCGAGACGAACCAGCTCCTGATCGGCCCCTACGTGATCGACGCGAAAGGGAACGTGCGCGTGGTGCCGCCCGCGCGGATGCCGGGGCGCCTCACCGGCGCGGCGCGGCACCTGTCCGATCCCGCCAACAAGGTTTACGTCGCGACGATGGAGACGGGCCTCTACGAGCTTGACATGCGCACGCTCGCCGTCAACACGCTCATCCGCGAGGACGGTATGAATGACAAGACCATTGCCAAGCATTTGGCGAAATGGAACCTGCCGTGGCCGACCGGTTGGGACGCCGCCCCCGTCACGCATGCGCCCGGCTACCATTCGAAGGGGCTCGCCAGCGGTTTCGGGCGCGTGTTCATCTCGAACAACGGCGAGAACAGCGCCGCCGCGCGCCGCGACCCGTTCGTGCCGTCGGGCGTGCTCGCGTGGTGGAACGAGCCGGGAAAGGACTGGACGACGATCCGCCGCTGCCAGTTTACGGAAATCTCGACGCCCGACGGCATCTACGGCAACGAGCATCCCGATGCGAACCCTGTCTGGGCGATGGGCTGGGACGCGAAGAGCGTGATCCTCGGCGTCACCACCAACGGAACCGACTGGGCGTACTACCGCCTCCCGAAGGCGTCTCACGCCTACGACGGCGCGCACGGCTGGAACACGGAATGGCCGCGCATCCGCGACGTGGGCTTCGGCGACGGTACGCTGCTTGCGACGATGCACGGCACGTTTTGGCGCTTCCCGCGCGGCTTCTCGCCCGCGAACCCGAACGGGATTCGTCCGCTCTCCACGTACCTGAAGGTGATCGGCGACTTTTGCCGCTGGGGCGACCGGATCGTGTTCGGGTGCGACGACCAGACCAAGGACGCGTTTCTCGGCAAGCGCGGACTCAAGAAAGACGCCCCGCGCTGCACGCGCTCCCAGAGTAACCTCTGGTTCGTGGAGCCGGAGAAGCTGAAGTCGTTTGGTCCACCGTCGGGCGAGGGCTACGTGTGGCTGAACGAGGACGTGAAGGCGGGCGACGTGTCCGATCCGTACCTTCACGCAGGCTACGAGTCGATGCGCTTCGCGTTCACGCGGGCGGACGGCACGCCCGTGAAGCACGAGCTCATTCAGGAAGGGGACTGGGTGCGCGTGAAGTGCCTCGAGGACGCGAAGGGCGCGACGGCGCGCTTCCGCTACGGACCCGCGCCGTGCAAGACGCCGGAGCTCGACGCGAAGAATCCGTACATCACCGTGACGGACGACAACGGCAAGGCGTGGCGCTTCCCGAACGTGAACGGCGACACGAACGTGGTCTGCCGCGAGATTGCGACGGAACGTGACCTGCTGTACGTGGGCGGCGTGTGGTACGAGGCGCCGGCGGAGAACGCGGGCGGGTTCGCGGCGCTGCGTCCGATCTCGCTCGCCGACGCGCCCGTGAAGTCGCTGCGCGGGGAGAAGGGTCTGATGTACCTGAACGAAAAGCCGATGGTCATCGACGACCTCTGGTCGAACGGCACCGCACCGGTTGCCTATTGGCTTCATGAAAAAGGCGGCGAATGGAATCCATGCACAAAGTAAAATCAGGCAAGGCGCGAAAGTTCGTCTTGGCGGTCGTGGCGGCGGGATGCCTTTTCGCCGGCGCTGACGAGACGTTCACGAACGGGAACCTTTCCGTCACGTTCAAGGCGGGATGGCCCGTATCCATCACACGGGACGGCACGGTCGTGCTGGCGCGGTCGCCGCGCGTGCTGAACTACGAGATACAGGAGGATACGAACTGGGTCTCGAAGGTGAAGTCGCCGAAGCGTTTCGAGTCGCCCGTTCCGGTCGGGAAGGGGCAGTACAAGGGGCGCGTGTTCCACGGATCGTGGCGCGTCGACGTGAACGTGGAGCTGCGTCCCGATGACGACGCCGTGCGGATGTGGTACGAACTGGAGTGGCTGGATCCCGAGCCTGGCAAGATCCGTTCGTTCCGTGCGCAGGGACTGCGTTTCGACTGCGAGAAGGAAGGGGGCTTCTCCATCCCCGGCCAGATGCCCGGCCTCGACGTTCCGGCCCGTGATTTCAAGGACTGGACTGCGTATCATTCTTGGCGGAATCCCTACCTCGTGTTTGCCGACGACGGCAGGGGATTGTCGGTGACATGGGCGGTGAACACGCTCGTGCCGTATGCCGACAACGCCGTGACCCGCCTCCGCCTGGACGCGGAAGGCGGCGTGACGGCGGAGTACGCCTTCAAGACGTGCGGGCACGTTCGCAAGGGCCGGCCGCAGAAAATCGGCGACGCCTGGATCGTCTTCGGCAAAGGCACGCGCGAGGA
>CAMPAF010000408.1 GCA_946631535.1 uncultured Verrucomicrobiota bacterium | reverse complement strand
GATGAATTGCGCATGTGTTGCTAGCGACATGGCCGCACAACATGTGGCAAGGGCCACTGCGACGCGATTTGCCTGTTTGGGCTTCGTCATTGTACTTCTCCTTTTCTAGTTTGCCATCAACCTTTTCCGAACATTAATCTACATGGGGAAAGCAAACCTATTTTACCAAATGCCGCAGTGCCAAACAAGAGGCACTCGAAACTCCCGTCAAAGTGCCATGAGCGCGATGCCGGCCACGATGGCCGCGAGGGCCAGGCCCTTGCGGCGGAGGTTCGTCTCGTGGAAGAACTTCGCCCCCAGCAGGAACGTGATCACCACCGAGAACCGCCGCATGAGCGACCCCACGGAGATCGGTACGCCCGGAATCGCCAGCCCGTGGAAGTAGAGCCAGTCCGCAAACGCGAGCAGCACGCCCACGGCGGGAATCGACCAGCGCCACGCGAACGGCGTGCGGTCGACCCGCGCCACGCGGTTGGCCGCGAACAGCGCGGCGTAGACGACCACCAGCCCGATCTGGAACCAGAACTGCATCTGCTCCACGGGAATGCCCTGCAGCTGGAAGATGTACTTGTCCCACAGGCTCGAGGCCGCGCTGAAGCACATGCCTCCAACGGCGCACCACACCGCCTTGTTGCGAAGGAAATCGATGCCTTCGTGCCGACCCGCCCAGCTGAACGCCCAGTAGCCCGCGAACACGAGCGCCATGCCCGCGCCCTGGCACGGCGAGGGCCGTTCCCCGTAGAGGAACACCGCCACGAACAGCACCACCGCCGGAGCGGAGGCGCGGATGGGCGTTGCGATCGTGATCGGCAGCGTCCGCAGCGCGCAGTAGGTCAATACCCACGAGGTTGAGACGATCAGCGTCTTCACGCCGGCGAGCGCCACCGCGCGCGGCGTGGTGGCGAGGACGGTCTCCGCCATGTGCCCGGACGCCGCCAGCCCCGCGAGATACGCCGCCAGCCCGCAAGTGGAAGAGACGAGCAGCACCGGCAGAACGGCGTTCCCCTTCACCGACGCCTTCTTGGCCACGTCGTAGAGCGCGAGGAACACCGCGCTCGTCAATATCCACGTCGTCCACATGGCGGACAACTGACTGTCAGGCTATCGCAGGATGAGCATCGTGCCGCTTGGGCGTTCCACGAGGTAGAGGCGCACGTAGTCGGGCGCGAAATAGGCGCCCGTTTTGAACGCCGCCGTGTTGGCCATCTTCAGCTCGTTGCCCGTCGTGCGCAGGAGCCCTTCCGGAATCTCAATGTCGTTGTGCTCGGTACCCGACGTGTAGTTGCCCAGCGTCGTCCCGTTGAGCGACATGCTCACGGTATGGCCGGCTGTCGCCGTCCTGAACTTCATCCGCCAGTCGTAGTTCTGCAGAATGTCCTCCGGCACGTCGAACTTGATGACCGTGTTGGTGTGGGCCGACGAGCCGTTGGCGCCGAAGATGGCGCGCGCGCTGTCAAACCAGTTTGCGCCGATGAGCTGGTAGACGTTCGCGTTCGGATTCTGGTATTTGCCCTCCATCGCGAACTCGTAGTGCGAGTTGTCGCGCTCGCCGTACTGCAGGGAGCCGCCGAAGGAGGCCACGTCGATGTTGACCGGCGTGCCCCCCGCGTCCGTGCGCGTGACCTGCAGGACGTTGGTCGCCCCGGCGAGAAGCAGCGTCTCGGGCACGAACCAGCGCGTCGCCCGGCCCGGCCCGACGGCCTTCGTCCCCAAGTCCGCGCCGTTCACCGTCACGCGCAGCGTCCCCGTGCCGGACGCGCTCGTGGGCTTGATGCGGAACACCTCGGGCATCTGGGCCTCGCCCGTCGTGTTGAGCGGGAACCGGAACGTGGCGGAGCCGCCGGCCGCCAGCCCCGCCGGCGCGGTCCACCGGTCCGCGTCCACGTCCGTCGTCGCCGCCGCGCCCGATCCGTTGAACTCCGTCGTCGCGTCGTTCTCCACGCCCACGCGCCAGAGGTCCAGGCGCGGCCACGCCGCCGCCGCGCGCATCTCGGCCTCGGTGAGCGCGTTCGTCCACACCGCGATGCTCTGGATGCTGCCGCGGAACGTTTTAGACGCGTTGGAGGTGACGTTCGTGCTCCAGGCGACACGGTCGCTGCTATAGTACTCGGTTCCGATCATGAATGTCTTGTTGGGCTTCGGCGAGACGTCGTACCCGTCGGGCACGGTCGTGGTGTAGTAGGTCGTGTTGAACCACGCCAGCGTCGAGTTGGTGACGGACGTCGCGGTGCGCGGATCGTAGTAGCCGTCGCGCGAGACGAGAATCGCGACCTTCCTTCCGTCCACCGACAGGACCACGTCGTTCCAGGCGCCGAGGTTGATCTTGCAGTAGTCGGTGTTCGGCTGCCAGCTCTTGCCCCCGCAATAAAAAGTCGCATTCGCCCATTGGTTCGTGATCGTGTATTTGTTGGCGTTGAAAGACATGACGTGATTTCCCGTGGCCGTAAAGCCGAACATGAAGCCCCGCTTAGTCTCGTGCCCGCACGTGAAGATCCACCGGTAGTCCTTCTGTGCCTGCGTCAAGTCGGGCCGGAACCGGATGGCCACGGCAAAATGGGGTTTGTCGGCGAGGGCATTGGCGACATACGCCGGCAACGCGAACGCGTTCGGTCGCAAGACCCCCGTCTGCGTCGCCTCGTTCGTGATGACGACCTCCTGCGGCAGGTAGAGGCACTGGGTCTGGCGCAGAACGCCGCGATAGGGCATCCGCACCAGCTGGTTCGTGAACACGGGATGGTTGGCACCGACGCTGCTGCTCTCCGGGGCGTGGAGGTTGAGCGAGTCGTACAGCTCGCCGGAGTCCAGCCTGCCGTTGCCGTTCGCGTCCACGCCCATGCCGCGGCACCAGTAGAACGCCTTGGCGTAGACGTC
>CAMPAF010000407.1 GCA_946631535.1 uncultured Verrucomicrobiota bacterium | reverse complement strand
CGGCGACGGCAGCGGCTACTGGGGCGCGGGCGTTCCGACGGGCAACCAGTCGCCGTCGGGCGACTATTCCGCTGGGACGCCGGAGTACAGCTTCATCGTGGAGCTTGGCAACATCGACTCCAGCGACAACTGGACGACGGTCGCGACGAGTGCGTCGACATCGTATTCTTCGCTTGGCGACTACATCCACCAGACGTTCGATGTCAATCCCGGGCTGGTAGCTGTTTGGACTCCGAGCCAGTTTACCGCCGTGCCGGAGCCAACGAGCGGGCTGCTGACGCTGATCGGATTTGCGTTCCTGGCTCTGCGCCGCAAGAGAAAAGGGGTGTGACGGCGTGACGGGCGGCTGGCAGACTTTCCGGAACCGTCTCTACGTGCTGCTGTTCGGCTCGGCTGTTGCCGTGCTTGCATGGGTGTGGCAGTTTGACTCCGTGCCGCCTGACCTGGCGGAACACCTTTCCGTGGCGGCAGGGTTGCGCCCGCCCACGGGCACGACAGCGCTGTTGTGGCAGTACATCGCAGCGCCGCTTTGCCGGTGCTTCGGCATTGAGACGGCGGAGGTGATTCTTCGCGTGGCGGGACACGTCTCGCTTGGCGTCCTTGCCGTTCTGGCCGTGATGCTCTTTGAGATGATCGTGCCCGCCTCGCTCCGGCGCGGGGAACATGTGGTGTGGTGGTGGCGCGCGTGGGTGCGTATTGTGCTGTTTCAGGGCGCGGCGATTTTCTGCTGTTCCGATCCAGTGTGGAGGACGTTCGGCTGGTTTTCGCCGTCCGCGCTTCAGGCGCTTCTTGTGGTTCTTACCGCAATTTGCGTGGTCGTGTACTTCAAGAGCGGGCGGCGTCCCATGCTTTTTTCGGCGTTCGCGACCATCGGACTTCTTGCCGCCGACACGCCCGTAGGTGCGGTGATCCTTTTCGGATTGATTGCACTGCTCTACATCCGCTGGCGCCTGTATGGCGTAGAGTCCGCGGTCCTACAGGAGAATCCGCTTGCCAACGCGCTTCTGCCGTGGCGTCTTACCCTGTCGTTCTTGGGGGGCGTGCTCGTGGGCACGGCGCTTGAGGTGTATGCGTTCGGATGCCGTGATGGCCTTGCGGCATTCGGCTGGAAATCGTGGAGCGACTACGCGCTCGCGGTTCCCGTCTGCTACCTGAAAGCGCTCATGGCCGCGTGTTCCCCGGCCGGCATATTCATCTTCTTCGTAGTGGCGGTGTGTCCCGTACTGGCCGAGCTTGGGTTCATCAAGCGGGCGACGGACGACGAGAAGCCCCTTGAGTACTTCGACGGCCTGATGTTCCTCGTCTGCGGCCTGATCGCGTTCTCGCAGTTGACGGGCGCGAACCAGCTTTGGTTCTGGACGTGGGCGGGCGAACACGGGTGCGTGCGCGACGACGTGCTGAAGTGCGTGGCGGCGTTTCTCTGTTCGCTGGCGGTGATGTGGGCGCTTTCGGTGTTCACCATCGAACTGTACCTACGAAACTTCCGCCGCATCACGACGCTTCGTTTTCAGGACGCGGCGGAGTCGGCGGGGGCGACGGAGGCTTTCGCGTCCCTCAACCGCGTTCAACGTGTCGTCCGCGCCGTGTTCCTCTTTCTGCCCGTCCTGATCCTCGGATGCGTGATCCCGTTCCGCGCGCAGCGCCTGGAGCGAGCGATGCTCGGCGTGGTGTGGGACGCCGCGCGCGAAACCTTCGAAGAGTGCCGCGACGTGAAATACCTGTTCACGGACGGAGGACTCGACGCGGCGGTGGAGCTCGCGGCTGCGGAGAAGGGCGGCCATCTGACTGCGCTTTCCATGATGGGCGGGAGCGAGGATTCGCGTGAAATCTACCTGCGCACGCGGGGTGTCACGAACGCGGAGGACAGGGCGCTGCTCAAGAGCGGTGCGCCGGATGCGCTGAGGACGTGGGTTCTGACGCGCCCCGACAAGGCGGAGGGCTACGCCGTGCAGATCGGGTTTGAGCTGTGGCAGCGCCATCGGCGTCCGATGCCAGCCTGTTCGGGTCTGGTGGCGCGTCCCGGAGGGCTTGCCCCCGAAGAGGCGGCGCGCGGCGCGGAGGCGGCACGTGCCTTGGCGCGGCGCGTCCTCGCGATCTACGAATGGGGCAATCCCGATGGATCCGTAGATCGTTCGCTTCGCGATGCGTTCCTGTTCGTCCAGTGGCGTCTGGCGATCCTCGCGCGCCACCGCGCGAACGCCTACGACGAGGTAGGCGAACGCGAGCTTGCGATGGAGGATACGCAACTTGCCGACGAGCTCGACAGGAAGAACGCCGCTCTCGACAACATCCGCGCCACGATGGCGTGGGCGAGCAAGCGGAAGCTGGAGCGTATGACGGCACGTGAGGGGTTGCGCGTTGCGCTCAACCGCGCTGACTTCGCCCTCGCCCGTCCGTTCGCGCAGAGCGTGCTTGACGTTTCGCCGGACGATCCGTCCGCCAACTTCGCAATCGGCATGGACTTCTTCGTGCAGGGACAGTACGCGCGTGCGCAGACGTATCTGGAACGCTGTCTTAAAAGCCGTCCCAACGACCCTGCCGTTCTCAACAACCTTGCGCAGTGCCATCTGCGGCAAGGCGACGCGAAGGGGGCGCTCTCCTACGCGGCGCGCGCGCTGGAAGTCCTGCCGGACGCACCGGAGGTCAAGGGCACTATGGAAAGCATCAAGGCGGCAATCCGATAGGGCCGCAACGGGAAGCGCACCCTGCATTTTCACCAAGTTTAGCCTTGTCACAAAAGTCTGGATTGTGATATGATAGCCATCCGTAAACTTGTAGTCAGGCAAGGTCTGCGCGCCGCGTAAGCGGTGCGCGCTGGAAAGAAAGCGAGCGGAAAGATGAATGTGAGATTGGCCTGTGTGGCCTGCATGGCG
>CAMPAF010000406.1 GCA_946631535.1 uncultured Verrucomicrobiota bacterium | reverse complement strand
CGCCGTCCTCGATCACGAACGGGTCGGGGTAGTCCACGAAACTCCAGTCCACGCACGCCGCGGCGCCCTGGTTCATGGCCGCGATGCCGACCTCACACTTCGCGAGCACGCTCTCCTCCTTCGTCTCCGGCTGGCGCAGATGGTAGCTCACGTCGTCCACCATCACGCCGCGCTTGCCCCACGCCGGGTGGAAGCCGAACTCGCCGAGGATGTAGCGCTTCGCCTTGCAGGAGAGCGCGCGCTGGACGAGGTTCGAGAAGTAGGCGTTGTACTCGTTCCAGAGGCCGAGGTCGTCGGTCCGGCGGCCGTAGACGTACCAGTGCGTGCAGTACGCGCCCACGTAGTCGTCCATGTTGTCCTTGATCCAGTCGAGGAACGGAAAGACCTTCTCGGGCTTGGTGGTGGCCGCCTCGTCGGAGGCGAGCAGGCGGATGTCGAGGTCGTGCCGGCGGAACGCGTGGAAAAGCGCAGCGTAGAACTTCTTGAACATCTCCTCCTTGCCGCCTTTCACGAACCACGCCCAGTTGTCGCCGCACATGAGTTCGTTCGTGAGGCAGTAGTAGCGGATCTTGCGGCACTTGCGCACCTTGATCAGGTACTCGAGGTTCTTGGCGACCTTCTCGGCGTATTCTTCGGTGTCGATCGTGTCAGCGAACGCCGGCATGGCGCACGGCACGGCGTAAAGCGTGGTGCCCGCCTTCCGGAACGTGAGGTCGTAGTAGTCGGCGAACCGATCGAGCTGCTCCTTCGACTCATCCGCGAATCCGGTGTAGACTCGCCCGAACGTGGGCGAGAGTTCCGCAAAGGTCTTAAGGACGCGCTGGTCGCGGAAATCGTCCGGCATGAGCGCGAGGAAGTTCGCCTCGGAGTTTTGGAAACCGAATCCGTTGAAAAGCCATCGAAAGTACGGCTTCGTGATCGTCACGTCTGCCGCCAAGGCCGAATGTAGAATGCAAAATGTAAAATGTAAAATGAGTAATGCTGCTTTTGCTTTCTTGTCCATTTCGTCATCGTCCTTTCGCGTGTTGTCTTTTGATTGTATCAGATCGGCGGCCTGCCGCGCAACGGCCTTCGTTTCCCCATTTGTCGACGCTCTTGACCACGAATTGCTTTGCGTCGCCTGGCGTCATTCCGGGTACTGGAAGGCTGGTCGCCACCGTGGAGGCGATCTGCTTGCCGTCCCTGTACACGCGGTAGTAGCAATGCTCCTGCTCCGCACTCGTTGTCCAGCGGAGCCTTCCGTCTTCAATGCGCACGCCCGCGACGGCGGCAGGAACGCGCTCTTCGTAGTCCGTCGTGAGGAAGGTCATCGACTTCGCCGGCACGGACAGCGTCACGACGCCGCCATTAGCCGCGACGGAACCCTTCGCGGGTTGCAGGTCGTTGAACGCATTGGCCGGCGGCCGCGCCGAATCGTACTCGTAGACGCGCAACGGCTTCGCCAGCGGCTGCGGCAAGACGAGCGAGACCGTCTTCGCCTCGCCCCAGTTGATGACCGCAAATGACGCGGAGCCGTCCGGATTCGTCACGCCGCCCGCGCGCAGGGTGTCGTCGCCCACGCGGGATTTCATCACGCGCGCGCCGCGCCGGAAGAGCTTCGCCATCCACCCCATCGTGTAGAGCGATGGATAGGCGCCGTAGTCGCGGTCGACGGAATCCCAGCGGAACACGCCCCACTTGTTGTACTTGCGGTCCGGCCAGTAGACGCACCGGGCGGACTGGTAGACGGCGTCTTCCTCCGGCGTGTCGCCGGGCTCGAACACGAACGGGTCGGGATAGTCCACGAAACTCCAGCTCGCGGCGGCGTATGCGCCCTCGTTCATGGCCGCGAGCCGCCAGCCAGGCGCGGAACGCGTCGCGCGTATGGACGTCGTAGCCCGAGAGGTCGCCGCTCTGCGACAGCATGTAGAACCATTCGGCGGAGTTCTGCCCCGTGACCTGCAGCCCGGCGAAGTTGCGCGGGTACTTGGCGCGCAGATGCCGTGCAAGCTTTTCCACGGCCGCGCACGCGGTCTTGCGGTACGGCCGCGCGGAGACTGACGACATGCCGATGGTGTAGCCCTTGTCGAACTTCATCTTGAGCGACGGGTCGCGCGCGAGCATCCATGCGGGCGCGTTCGCGCTCACGCGCGGCACGAGCAGGACATCCGGGCAGACCGCGACCAGCGCGTCGCACAGGCGGTCGAGCTTGCAGTAGTCGGTCTCCTCGCCGTCCGGCGCCCACCAGTCCTCCCAGCCCCACGAGGTGTCGGGCGAGAACGTGACAAGGTTTACGCCTGCCTTCGCCGCCATGCGCGCCGTGTCGCAGAGCGTGTCGCCGTATGGAAGCGGCAGCACGCGCTTCCCGCCGTCCGCCGCCGCATACGACACCTCGCGCCGGAAGTAGGTGCGGGCGCGCGCGGCGCGGTGCGTGACGTGGAAGTGGTAGTAGTGGCCCTTCTTGAAGGCGAGCCCGTCGCGGGAGAAATGCCGGGTACGCTCCTCGCCGGCGCAAGGCAGGGCGTTCGTCGTCCACGAGGTCCTGTCCTCAAGGAACGGACAGGAGAACCACATCGGCTCGTCGTCGTAGCCGTCGATCGCCACCCGCCCGGCGGACGTGTCGGCATCTGCCTTGAAAGGAATGACGAACTCGTTCTTGCCTTTATTGGATATCGGCCCGAGGCATGGCGGCGAACCGTAGTAGAAGCGCGGCGTGACGGCCTTGCCGTCGACGAAGATGCGCGGCCCGCCCGGCGTCTGCCTCACGCGCACTTCCACCGGGGCTGCTTTCGCGGCAAACGCCAGCGTCGCAGTGGCGGCCACAAACCCATAGAAGACAATACTGTAGAGTAGAGCGGAACGCCCCGAATGTCTCGGAGCGCCCGCCCCATCGTCAAA
>CAMPAF010000405.1 GCA_946631535.1 uncultured Verrucomicrobiota bacterium | reverse complement strand
CCGGCCGTGCCGAGCGCGTTCGCGTTGTTCACCTGGTCGCGGAAGAACTCGAGGTCTTCGCGGTCCGCGATCTGGAACGGATCCTGCGGCGTGCCCGAGCCGAGGAGCCAGCGGTAGACGGTGTAGTAGCCCGCCGGGTCGGACACGGTCTTCGTGAAGTGCTTCGGCGCGAGAAGCGCGGCCGCCGGTTCGCTCGAGTACAGGCCGCCCCACACGAAGTTCGTGAGCGCCCTCGCATCGTTACGGAGCGGATCGATGTACGCCGCGATGCCCTCGCCATTGACGGAGGTGAACGTGCCGCCCGCGATGTTCGCCTCAATCTGGTCCACGCCCCAGCCTTCCGGCAAGGTGTCCTTGTACTGCGAACGCGGATAGCGCGCGCCTTCGGCGGCGAAGTAGAGCGCGTCGCCCGTGTAGTCGTTGCCACTGTAGCTCACGTACGCGCCCGCCGGACCGTTCGCCGTCACCGTCACCGTGGAGTCGGCCGGGACGTTGACCTTGCCGCACAGGACGAAAATGCCGCCGCCCGCGGAGGTGAGCGTGCCGCCATAGAGGTTGAGGTCGTTCTGCGGTAGCCACATCATCGGGCGCGTCGTGTCCGCGAAGGTGTAGACGGAGCCGTCGTAGAAGTTGATCTCGGCGAGCGTCGCGTTGCCGCCGTTGCCGGTGATGCCGTACTGGCCCGGCGTGGTGGCGGCGTCGATGATCGTGCCGTAGACGTCCAGGATGGCCCATGCGCCCCAGAACTGGCGCGCGCCTTCGCTGCCGCGCACGAAGACGGCGACCGTGTCGCCGTTGCCGTGCGTGACCGTGGCACCCGCGTCGATGAAGCAGACCGCCGGCATGTTGGTGTTGCCCTCCACGCCCACGATGTTGAGCACGCGGCAGTCCGACGTGAGCGAGGTGTCGGCGAGCAGCTCCAGCCCGCCGTGCACGAAGGCGCCGCGGCCGGTGGTGACGAGCGTGCCGTTCGTGATGGCGAGCCAGTTCTCGGGATCGACCGTGATCAAGTAGTCATTGGACGTTCCGGTCGGATAGGACAGCGTGTGACCGCCGAGGTCGAGCGTGAGGTTGAGCGCGACGTCGGAATCGAAGACGAGACCCTGCGTCAGCGTGATGTCTTTGAGCAAGGTAAGCGTATCGCCGCCATCGGCTTCGGCTAGCGCGTCTTCAAGCGAATCATAGGTGACGTCACCGATCTCCACAGCTGCAAACGGGGAGCCCTCGGCCATCACGATGTCGTCGACGGCGCCCTCGCCCTGGAAGCCGATGGCCTGGATGGTGGCGTCGGCGGTCGCCCCCAGCAGGCTGGGAAACACCTTGCCGCTCTGGAGGTACGCGATGAGTTCCTCGTCATCGGTCGCGTCCAGCCAGTGATTGTCACTTGTGACGGCGTAAGTCATGTAACCGGCGCCGAATGTCGGCATCGTCGTCGCCAGCTGCACGCCGTCCAGGTAGATCTCAAAACCCGTGAAGCCCATGGGATACGCGCTCCTCTCCTTGCACTGCGTCACGTCGGCGAACGCCTTCACCGTCAGGCGGTACCACTGGCCCGGCACGATCGGCGCCGTGGTGTTCAGCACGTAGTTCGTGGGGACCACGCTGGTGTCATCGCCGTCGTCATCCACGTAGGCCGCGCGGACGATGAGATTCGTCACGGGCGTGCCGCCGTTCGTGTCGATCTGGAGGCGGATGGCCAGCTTGTCCTCCGCGCCCGTATCAAACGGGACGGTTGCCGGGACGGGCGAGAACTGCATGAGCGTGTCGACGTAGGTGCCGCCTGCGGCGATGCCCTGCGCCGCACCCATCCCTTCGCTGGATGCCGCCGCGAACGAGCGCCAGAGGGTGCCGGACGCGGTGTCGACCTCGAGGTAGTTGTCGTTCGGCGTGGCATCGGCGAAGAAGGAGGGACGCAGGATCGTCGGTGCGGCGAGGTTGTCGCCGCCGAACGTCTTCACCGTCGAGGCGTCCGTTTCGCCCGCATAGAAAAAGTAGGGAGCGGATTTCTGGGTGCCGTCCTCGTCATACTCGTTCACGCCATTCACGAGCTGCAGGGCCGTGCTGGACGTGTAGCCCTCGAAGCTGATCGCGTTCGACTCGGAAATGAAGGCGCCCAAGGCCGCGAAGGATGCCAAGAGAGCCGTTGCACACATTAGCTTTTTCATGTAGATTCCTTTCGGTAAATGGTGTGGCAGCTTGCGGAGCTGTCGTCCTGGAGGCAGAGTCCGCCACTGACAGCTGCAAGTGTAGCATACTCAAATCCGAAGCGCAAGAGGACGATTTCGCGCTTCAAGGAAGAACGGGGATATGATACGATAGTGCGGCAGCAAAAAGACAGGATGGCTGAAAATGAAGAGACTTGCAGGCATTTGCATGACGTTGGCGGCACTGGGTGCCGCCGGGATCGACGATCCCGTGCGCTACGCGGACCCGTTCGTCGGGACGGACAACACGAAGGAGGTGTCGAACGGCAACCTCTATCCAGCGATCGCGCGGCCGTGGGGCATGAACGCCTGGACGCCGCAGACCGGCCCCGCCGGGCAGGGGTGGCTCTACGACTGGAAGGACCGCAAGATCATGGGGTTCCACCAGACGCACCAGCCGAGCCCCTGGATCGGCGACTACGGGCAGTTCTCCGTCATGCCGGTCACGGGCAAGGCCGTGTTCGGCGAGAAGGATCGCGCGAGCTGGTTCTCGCACAAGACGGAACAGGCGTTGCCGCACTACTACCGCGTGTACCTGGCCGACTACGACACGACCGTGGAGCTGACGCCCACGGAGCGGGCCGCTCTCTTCCGCGTCACCTATCCCGCCAGCGACGCGCCGCGCTTCGTGGTGGACGCGCTCGACAAGGGATCGTCCGTTCAGGTGGATATCGCCAAT
>CAMPAF010000404.1 GCA_946631535.1 uncultured Verrucomicrobiota bacterium | reverse complement strand
CGGGCGGTCGGCTCGCGCATGAGCAGGTTGATGTAGGGCTGCTTGAGGGCGAGGCTCAGCGCGGCGTGCGTGGACTCGTGGAGGTAGTCCTCCGTGACGCCGAACACGCGCCAGCGGGCGGGCCCCTGCGCGGGGGCGGTCCACGTCACTTTGCCGCCGATGGCGAATGCGTCAAGGTTCACGGCGGCGTCCGTATCCGGCCGTCCGCCCTTCATCGGACACGCCACCGCGAGGCGGAACGTGCCGGGCGGCAGGGCCAGCTCCGCCCGCGCGTCGGCGGCGACGTTCGTGACGGCGATCAGCACGCCGCGCGCCTGCCATTCGGGGTGGCCCTTCAGCGTCTTGTCGCGCGCCGTGCCGGAGGGATAGCCGTTCTCGTCGTAGAGCCAGAGCGTCATCCCCGACGCCTTCGCCTCCTTTGCCACGTAGCGCATCGTGTCCCAGTCGGCCGCCGAGTCGAGGTAGTTCGTGCCGAAGCTCACGTTGCACGCCATGCCGCCGAAACCGTCGAGCAGCAGGTTCCGCAGCTCGGCGTCGTTCGCCTTCCGGTTGTTCGGGCGACCGTGGTGGAGCGGCAGGATGCGGGCGGACGCGGGCGGGTTCGCGAACCGCGCGGCGCGGTTGCCGCCCTCCGGCGGCGCCTTGGGCAGGGAATCGGCAAAAGCCGCCCCTACGGCCAGCATGATCGTGCAGATGGTTGTTCGCATGTTTTTCTCCTTGTTAAAATTTCCTTAGGGCCAAGCCTCAAGATGCTCGTGCGAATGGACAAGCGCCCAATCGACCAGCTCATGCGCGCGCACGTGCATTTCCTGCCGCGTGAGCTTTGCCGCGCGTGGCTCGTACGGCGAAAGGTAGAGCATCCGCCCAGCCGCGCAAAGGCGCTCCTGCTTCTCCGAAGGATGCCACCTCGGCGCGAAGCCCTCCATCGAGAGGATGATCAGTGCCCCTCCCGCCTTGATGATCTCGTTGCCAGCCTCCTTCTCGAGGAGCGAGAGGAAGGTGGAAAGCCCGGCCCCTCCCGGGCCGATGCGCGAGGCGGCGGCGCAAAGGGCCTCGCTTCCGCGAAGCCGGTCTTGCGGTTGCGCCTCCGGCGCAACCAGGCCGGCCAAGGGCCGCCGATGGCCCTTGATCGCCACGATCACAGGCAATTCCAGCAGCGCCTCGTTGCCGTATGCCCAATAGCGCCTGCCCTGAAAGGCGATCTCGCGCGCCCTGGTGAAGAATTGCCGCGCAGCCCGCCGCCGGGCCGCCCGAGGCCCATTTTCGGCGATGTACTTGCGGAATGCCGCCAATTGCCCGCTCTTCTTCACGATCCAATCGTGCCAATCGAAGGCGAAGATCGATTCGCGGAGCGAATCGTGCAAAACCACCCCTGGCCCGCCGCCCACTGGGTTTTGCAGCAGGCGCTCCACATCGTAGCCCGCTGGTTTTTGCAGCAGGCGCTCCGCGCCTGCAACCGCCCAATAGGCCCTATCCAGCGCCTTGATGAGCTGCCGCACCACCACGGCCAGCGACACGCGCTTCTCGATCTCGCGTACCTTGATGATAAGGTGCAGGTGATCCGGCATGATCACGAAGTAGCAGATCGGCTCGATGCAGTACCATGTTTCGTGGAACGCCTCGATCACGCGCAGAAACGCTTCCGTGATGGCGGAGGCCTCGATGCGCCCGTCGGCCGCAATGGCCGAGAAAGGCTCCACCGCCGCCCCATCCCGCCGCTTGATCGTGACCATATAGAAGAATGGCCGCTTGTAATCAAATCCCGGTAACCGTCCCATCACCCTTCACCATTCACCCTTCACCTTTCACCCTTAACCTTTCACCCTTAACCTTTCACCTTTCACTTTTCACCCTTCACCAACCTGATTTCCTCCCCGTCCTTCTGCCACAGGCGCACCCAGTCGATCCAGTACTCGATCGGGAGCGCGTCGTCCGCCGTGATGCGGAAGTGCTCTGGGCACCAGCCGTGGCCTGGCGTGAATATCTCGTTGTTGAAGATGATACTCTGGAAATCGTGGAAACAGTCCATTCCCGCGAACCTGGTCGGCGAGAAATCGTGCTCCTCGTCGATGGGACAGCTGGCGTACTTCTTCCCATCAACCCAGAACGACATCTCCTTCGGCGTCCACTCGAACCCGTACACGTGAAACTCGGAGTTGAGCTTCGAGGCGTCGGGGAACGTGAACGAGCGCGACGCATGTCCTTCCCCGTGCGGCAGCATCGCGCGCTGTCCCTTCCCGGCCCACTTGTGGAGGTTATACACTACCTTATTGGTGGATGAGAACACCTCGAAGATGTCGATCTCCGCCATCCACTTCGATTTCCTGTACCGCTTCGAGGCCGTCATCCAGAAGCTCGGCCACGCGCCGTGCCTGAACGGCACGCGGCCGCGCATCTCAAGGTATCCGTAGCGGAACGCCATCGTGTCGTGTGTGGCGATTCCGCGCGACAGCATCTGCGGCTTGGCGGGGTTCCCCGACGGGACGACCAGCAGGTGCAGGCAGCCGTCCTCCACCCGCGCCGTCCGCGAATCGTTCGTGTATGTGCAGTCCGAGGAGTTCATCGTCGCGCGGAACCGCCACTTCGTCTGGTCGAGCGCCGTCCCGTCGAACTCGTCGCCCCACACCAGCCGCCTTCCGGCCTGCGGCGCGGGAGGGACGCAATTTATTGCATCCGCAGCACCAGCCGCCAACGCAAGAACCAAACAGAGACTACCAGTGACTGTCCTTTTCATTGCCGTATGCCCTCAACATTGCTCCAGCCTATTTGCCAGTTGGTCAATAGCATATCACAGGTCGGCTCCGCCGAAAAGCCAAATTTTGACCATTCCGCGACGGGCGCATCTGCGTTTCTCACCCATGCGTTTTGAGATTGGAAACAACCAGAAC
>CAMPAF010000403.1 GCA_946631535.1 uncultured Verrucomicrobiota bacterium | reverse complement strand
GGCAGAGCTGGCGTCCCATCCAGTTGTGCTCGAACTTCGTGCCGATGCAGCGCGTACCGTTCTTGCGCAGCTGGAAGTACTCGGGATGGCTCTCGCTGAAGCGCTCCGCGATCTTGAACCTGTTCTGTCCGTGGCAGCACGGTATGCGGCCCGTCTCCTCGCGGAGCAAGAGCGAGTAGATGGCCTTGGCGCGACGCTGCGCCTTCGAGTCCTCGGGATCGATGCCGGGATACGGACCTGCGCCATTGAGGTAGCAGTCGCGCGTGGCGAAGCGCGGCGTGACGGAGTACCCGCCGCACCGTAGCCGCAGCGACCTTGCCGACGGCACCACGGTGCCGAGCTCGCCCGGGAAGTAGAAGCGCACGCCCGCATGCCGGTCCAGGAAACCGTACACGCCGAAGAGCGTCGCACGCTCGAACTTGCCGATCCATCCCTGCGCAAGCTGCCGCGCGGGATCTTGCGTGGGACTGTCGCAGCCTGCGATGTAGGCGCGGTCCTTCCCCACCTGGACGCAGTACGAGTCGCGCGGCAGCGCTTCGGGCCTGAGACCTGCCGCCATGCTCCACGCGTTCGTGCCGAGGACGAACGAGTAGCGGCCGCCCGTAGGCGATGTGACGAGCGGGACGCATTGCCCGAGGATGCGCGAGAGGTAGTTGGTCATCTCGCTGGCGGCGAAGCGCACGGCCGGCGGAGCGTCGGGCGCGATCGCCACCTCCGCGTCCGTGCCGGTGACCTCAGCTGCCGTCTCTCCAGGGCAGATGAAAGTCAACAACGAAACACACGAGATGCACGAAAAGAAGCGGATGGCCGCGAGATGGAATCTCGGGGCATTGGAGTTGCAGGCCATTGCAGGGTTCCTTTCTTCTTGGACGCGCTAGCGCGCGCCGAACAGGCCGTAGGAGAACGGCTCCACGCTTTTGCCGCGGTACTCGAACGGCGTGTCGCGGTAGTTGCAAACCACCTCTTGGCCGTTGGAGTAGATCGAGCGGAAAACGTCTGGCGCGATCTCGGCGTTGTCCTCCAGGTACTCGAACTGCAGGTGCTTGAGCGTCTGCCAGCGGTCGTACATCCGCTTGATGGGCGCGAGGTCCTTGTAGTCCGTGTAGTAGAACATGGGGCGACCGTTCAGCTCGAACACCTTGAGAGTGCGGCGCGCTGGCGTGTCGAGATATGTGGTGACAGCCTCGTTGCCGCGGACGGCGTCGGTCTTGCCGCTGCCGGAGTCGCGCGGGCACGACGCGTCTATGGTGGCGTAGAAAGGATTGCTCATTATGATGCCGGAGTAGACCACGTGCCAGATGGGGAAGTAGCCGTCCACGATGTCGGTCTTCCTGGAATGCCAGCCCGGGTAGCAGCTCACGTAGAGCGCGTTGTCGAGGATGGGCGCGACGTGGTCGATGCCGCACTCGGAGCTGAACCCGCCGAAGGCCGCACGCGCCTTCTCGCCCACCTTGATCTGCCACTCCGCCATGCGCGCGCGGTTGTTCGGATGCATCGGGTCGTGGCATACCGCAGGGACGGTCGCGCTGGTCACGTCCACGTGGAAGATGCCGTTCAGGCCGAGATCCTTCATGTCGGCGATGTCCTTGTCCACGTACCTGTTGCAGCACACCTCGAAGCAGCTGCGGTAGACCTGCCCGCCGGGATAGACGGTATACTTCAGCGGCTCGCCCTTCGCATCCTTCGCGACATCGGCGAGGTTCCAGCGCTTCGCGTTGAGGTAGAAGTTGTTCTGGTTGATGTGGCAGTTCATGCGGTAGCCGAGCGACTTGCCGTAGGCGATCGCGTCGCGCATGCCCTTCTCGCCGCCGAAGCGCTCGTCCGCGGGAAAGAGGTCCGGGAACGGACCGTCGTGCCCGCCTGGCTGGAAGCCGACCATGCACATCTCAGCCTTGTCTATGCCGATCTCCTTGCACCGGCGCATGATGTCCTTGAAGTCCTCGAACGTGTGCTCCACAAGGACGGGCGGCATCGCCTTCAGCCAGTCCTCCTTCGTCGTCTTCGTTCGGTCGCAGCGCCCGAACTTGCAGCGCAGGAAGATCGAGTCCGCCGCGTACGCGAGGGCGTCGTTCCCCTTCACGCGCTCGCGGAGCGGACGCACGGCGCCGCGCTCCAGCTGCCAGTTGCGGTAGAGGCGGCCCATGCCGGAGTAGGACGCGTTGTCGCCCTCCAGCTCGTAGAAGTCAACCACCCAGTTCTCGTACGGCCTGAAGCCGATGCCGGCGACGTTTAGCGTGACCGCGAGCGTGTACACGCCGTCCTTGACGGTGACGGCGTCCGTGCACTCGAGGCGCAGGCCCTTGACTATGGCGAACCACGCCTTGCCGTCGCCGGTCTTCATTCCGAAGAACGGCATGCGCATGCGTGGAGAGGATGCGGGCTTCCCGTCGTCGCGCGTGAACTCGCCCCAGCGGCCGTCGTCGATCATCCACCAGCCAGGATCGCCACGGCGGCGGACCGCGGCGTCGTTCACGAGCGTGACGCGGACGAGGTCGTCGGGCATGTCGATCGTGCGCAGCTCGAACCGCCAAGCGCCGTCGGGCTGGCAGACGAGCGGCACGTGCCGCGTCTCGCTCTTCCCGTTCTTGCAGGTGAGGCGCACCGACGCGCCGGCGAGGGCCGCCGACTCCGCCGCGCCAGGCACGGCGAGGCAGCAGAACGCCGCCACGGCCAGGATGGTGGCTTTTGTTTTCATTGCTAGAAGTCCAGGTTGCGGACGTTGAGGGCGTTGTCCTCGATGAACTTGCGGCGAGGCTCCACCTCGTCGCCCATGAGGAGCGAGAACATCTGGTCTGCCTTGACGGCGTCGGAGAGCTTGACGCGCAGCATGTGGCGCTTTGCCGGATCCATCGTCGTCTCGTACAGCTCGTCGGCGTCCATCTCGCCGAGGCCCTTGAAGCGGTAGATGCTCATGCCCT
>CAMPAF010000402.1 GCA_946631535.1 uncultured Verrucomicrobiota bacterium | reverse complement strand
CTCGAACCGCTCCAGAAGAAGTACGACATCACCACCGGCATCGGCAAGGACGCCCACTTCGCGCCCGACTACCAGATCGGCCTCGACCTCGGCTGGGGCGGCTTGCTGGAGAAGGTGCGTGCGGCAAGGCTGAAGTTTAGTGGACGCGCAGGAGCGCGTCCCTCCCCTATGGAGAGCCGCCATCTTGGCGGCGAAGATATAGCCTACGCCGTCGAGCTCATGGACGCTGAGGAGCAGGCTATCCTCGGCGTGCAGGCCTGGACGCGCCGCCTCGGCGAGGCCGCTGCCGACCGCACGATGAGCGAGGACGATCCCGCGCGACGCGCCAACCTCGCCGAGATGGCCCGCATCTGCCTGAAGCTAGTGGACCAGCCGCCGGAGACCCTCCGCGAGGTCGTGCAGTGGATCGCCATATTCAACATGGTCAGCCGCACGTACAACCGCGACGGCGCCGGCGGCCAGCTCGACGAACTGCTGCGCCCATACTACGAGCGCGACCTCGCAGCCGGACGCATCACTGACGCAGATGCCGAGTTCTACTGCTTCTGCCTGCTGCTGAACGACCCACACTACTACCAGCTCGGCGGTCCCGACGGCGAAGGCAAGGACCAGACCTCCCGCATGAGCTACATCATCTTGGAGGCAGCCGCGAAGCTCAAGGCCAGCTGCAACCTCACCATCCGCGTGTGGGACGGCATGGACCGTGCGCTTTTCCGCCGCGGCGTAGAGATACTGCTCGAAAACAAGCTCGGATACCCGCGCTTCTCCGGCGACAAGGCGCTCGTCGAGGGCTTCATGAAGAACGGCTACGACGCCTCCCTCGCCCGCCGCCGCATAGCGGTCGGCTGCAACTGGATGAGCCTGCCCGGCCTCGAGTACACGCTCAACGACGTCGTCAAGATCAACATCGCCAAGGTGTTCGAGGTCGCGTTCGGGGAGTCGCATTCCCTCGCGGAGCTGGAGGCGAACTACCTCAAGCACTTCCGCATCGCCTTCAAGACGGTGATGGACGGCATCGACTTCCACCTCGACCACCAGTACCTGAACGAGCCGGAGCTGATGCTAAACCTTCTCTCCCACGGGCCGATCGAGAAAGGCCAGGACGTCTCCCACGGCGGCGCGATGTACTACAACATGGCCTGCGACGGCGCCGGGCTCGGCACGGTGGCCGACTCCTTCGCCGCCGTGGAGCAGCGCGTGCAGGACGAGAAGGCCCTCACCTGGGACCAGCTCGCCGCCGCGCTCGCGAGCGACTTCGCCGGCGACGATGGCGAGCGCATCCAGAAGCTCCTTCTCGCCTCAGACCGCTATGGCCACGGCGGCACGCGCGCCGACCGTTGGGCGAAGTGGCTCACCAAGGTCCTCGTGGACGAGGTGGCGAACCACACCACGCCCAAGGGCTTCAAGATGATCCCCGGCTGGTTCTCGTGGGCCGACACCCTCCGCTTCGGGCGCACCGTGGGCGCCACTCCGAACGGACGCAAGGCCGGCGAGGCCATCTCGCACGGCGCGAACCCCAATCCCGGCTTCCGCAAGGACGGCGCGCTCACCGCGATGGCGCGCGCCGTCGCCGAGGTGCAGCCCGGCTACGGCAACACCGCGCCGTGGCAGCTGGAGCTCGACCTCGGATTCGTCCACTCCGACCACGCCGTGGAGAAGCTCATGGCGCTCATGGAGGCGCACTTCAACCTCGGCGGCACGCTGATCAACATCAACATAGTCGACGCGGACGAGATCCTGGACGCGCACGCGCACCCGGAGCGCCACCCCGACCTCATCGTGCGCGTGACCGGCTTCAGCGCCTACTTCACGTCCCTCTCGCCCGACTTCCGCCAGCTCGTCGTCAAGCGCCTCATCCGCGAGGCCGTCTAGCGCGCGTCCGGCTCGTCGAAGAGCGGAGTGGAGAAGTAGCGCTCGGCCGTATCCGGCAGCACGGTGACGACCGTCTTGCCTGGTCCAAGGCGCTTCGCGAGCTTGAGTGCGGCGAATACGTTCGTGCCGGCGGAGATGCCTGCAAGCAGGCCTTCCTTGGCCGCGAGGTCGCGGGCGCAGCCTAGCGCCTCGTCGTCGGTGACGACGCAGATGTGCGAGTATATCTGCGTGTTCAGGTTGTCGGGGATGAGTCCGTCTCCGATGCCCATCTGGAGGTGCGTGCCAACCGTGCCGCCCGCGAGGATGGCGGCGTTCTGCGGCTCCACCGCCCAGATCTCGATGCCGGGGTTCTGCGCCTTCAGCACTTCGCCGATGCCGCTAAGCGTGCCGCCTGTGCCGACGCCGGAACAGAAGCCGTGGATCGGACGGGCGGCCTGCTCCATTATCTCGAGCGCCGTGCCGTGGCGGTGCGCCGCCGGATTCGCAGGATTGGAGAACTGCTCGGGCACGAACACCTTGGGGTCCTCCTTGGCCATGCGCTGGGCAATGGCGCAGCACTCGGCGATCGCATCGCCGATGTTGCCAGCGTCGTGCACGAGTACGACCTCGGCTCCGTAGTGGCGCACGAGCTTGCGCCGCTCCTCGCTCACGCTGTCCGGCATCACTATCACGGTCCTGTAGCCCTTCACGGCGCCGACGAGCGCGAGGCCTATGCCCTGGTTGCCGCTAGTCGGCTCGACGATGACGGAGTCCGGCTTCAGAAGTCCGCGCGCCTCGGCGTCGCGGATCATGTTGTAGGCGGTGCGGGTCTTGATCGAGCCGCCCACGTTGAGCGCCTCGAACTTCACCAGCACTTCCGCCATGTCGGGTGTCGTCATGCGGTTGAGCCGCACCAGCGGAGTATGGCCCATCGCGTCGAGTATAGTGTTGCAGATCATGTCTTCTGTTCCTCGGATGTCCACATATTATACCATGCCGCCCGCCCATCAGGTGAACTCCCAGGGCTGACGCGCTAAAAACTTCCGTAAGGGGTCTTTGAAGAGGGAAACGGGA
>CAMPAF010000401.1 GCA_946631535.1 uncultured Verrucomicrobiota bacterium | reverse complement strand
CCAAGGCCTGCGGCATCACACCCGAAACTTCAACCATACAATATACATGGAATCAAAAGAGATTATGGAACAAGATATAAAAGTCTCATCGAGCCTGCCGCTCGCGAGTGGGGCTGCTGAGCCTCTGCCCACCTTCAACGGCAATCGTGGACTCAGCTATTGCGGCTGCCCGAAGCAGAGCTGCCAGCTGAACGTCTACGACTACCTGGCCGACGTGCCGGGCAACGCCGACGTGACGGACTTGGTGGAGGTGCAGTTCAAGAACACGCGCAAGGGCTACTTCCACAACAGCAACCACCTCGACTTGGAGAAAGGCGACATCGTGGCCGTGGAGGCCTCGCCGGGACACGACATCGGCACGGTCACGCTGACGGGGAAACTCGTGCTGCTGCAGATGCGGCGCACGCCGCCCAAGAACCCCGACGACATCAAGCGCATCTACCGCAAGGCGCGTCCCGTGGACATGGAGAAATACGAGGAGGCGAAGGCACGCGAGCACGACACGATGATTCGCTCGCGCCAGATTGCCAAGGACCTCGGCCTCGAGATGAAGATAGGCGATGTCGAGTACCAGGGCGACGGCAACAAGGCGATTTTCTATTATATCGCCGACGGGCGCGTAGACTTCCGCCAACTGATCAAGGTGCTGGCCGAGGCGTTCCACGTCCGCATCGAGATGAAGCAGATCGGTGCGCGGCAGGAGGCCGGACGCATCGGCGGCTTCGGACCGTGCGGGCGCGAGCTGTGCTGCACGACGTGGATGAAGAACTTCGTCAGCGTCTCGACCGCCGCTGGCCGCTTCCAGGACCTGAGCCTGAACCCGCAGAAGCTCGCAGGACAATGCGCCAAGCTGAAGTGCTGCATGAATTTCGAGGTCGACCAGTACGTGGAGGCCTCGCGCCTGCTGCCCAGTCGCGAAGTGCAGCTGGAGACGACGGACGGCACTTATTACTATTTCAAGGCCGACATCCTCGCGAACCTGGTCACCTACTCCACCGACCGCCGCATCGCGGCCAACCTGACCACCATCACGGCCAAGCGGGCCCTTGACGTAATTGCCATGAATAAGGAGGGCAAGAAACCCGATACGCTCGACGACCGCGTAGCGCCCGTCGCCCAAAAGCCCGTGGATCTGGCCACTCAGGAAGACCTCACGCGCTTCGACCAGGTGCGTAAGAAAAAGAAGAAGAAAAAGAAGAAGCAGGCCGACTCGGCAGGCGACAAGGCAGCAAGCACTCCGCAGAACGAGGCGAGCAAGCCCGAGCGGAACTGACAGCTCCTTCGCCGTGCGAAGCAGCGCACGCCCCGTGCGGACGAGCAGGCAAGTCTTTTAGCAGAACCCGTGCGGACGAGCAGGCAACTCCAAGAGGTCAACTAACGACAAAACAAACAGATATGCATCGCATAGCTAAACTCGTATGCGCTGTCGGCGTGCTGGCGTCCTTCCTCGTCGGGTGCCGGCCGCGTACGTCATACTTCACCTTCCAGCCCGTCGATCTGGACGGCTGGACCTGTACGGACACGCTTCGATTCACGCCGCCTGAGGCTACTGCTGACGGACGCTTTTCGCTCAACCTGGTCGTACGTTTCAACAACCACCTCCAGTACGGCGACTTGTGGCTTGTGGTGGAGCAGCGCCTGCGTGCTGCCGACGAGCGTATGCGCTATCTCCCTCATCGCGACACCGTGCATCTGGTGGTCGCTAACGAGGCCGGCAAATGGCTCACGCCCGGCGTCGTCCTGCACGAAGAGGAGGCGTTCGTAGGGCTGCCGCATCTCTTGAAAGGCGAAGCCCTTGAAGTTCTTGTCTATCACGTCATGCGCGAACAAGAACTCCAAGGGCTCACGGAAGTGGGACTGAGGATGGAGCCGTCTACTTCCACGGCGGCACCATAGTGCCCAGCGGGTACACGCCGACCATGTTCAGACGGAAGACGGCCGCGCTATAGGCCGGTATGACACCATTGGCCGAGGAGCCGTAGAAGAGCTGCTGGGGGATGTAGACGAGCCAGTCGTCGCCTTCAACCATGCGCTGCAAGGCGGTGCCGAAGCCTTCGGTGAAGTCGGAGACGGCAGCCTTCTGCGGCGAGGCCGTAGCTGGGTCGAAGCCTTGGTAGTAAGTCTGCGTGAATACGGTCGTCAGCGTCTGTCCGCTGGCGTCGGTCGTAGGCATCAGCTGTCCGCGGAAATTGATGCGGACGGTGTCGCTGTAGGCCGGATTGACGGTGCCGTCGCCGCGCTTGAGGATGTGCACGCAGATGCTGTCGCCCACATCGCCGCTCTGGTAGAGCGGACTCCTCTGTAACGACTTGTACATGCGCCAGTCACAATGCAGAGCCCAGTCGCTGCCATAGCGCGAACGGGCCGCGGCAATAGCGTTGTGGGCGCTGTCGACGGCCAGCTGGAACCAGGCTTTGTTGCGCGACTCCCAGTGGTGGTAGGGGTCGTACTCGGGGGTGTCTTCGCTGCAAGCGGCGAAGGATGCGATAAGCAGCGCACACCCACATGCTCTCCCCAGAAGGGAGAGAAGCTGTTGGCGCAAGGATTTTCTTCGTGTCATAGTTCGTGGACGTTAATTCGATTTTCGATGCTTGCGAGGGGCAGGATGCGGGATTTCTGGATTCCGATATTCCGATATTCCGTTATTTCGAAATTCCGTTATCCCCTGGATTCCGGCGCTCTGGTGATTCCCGCTTACAGCAGCTTCTTCAGCAGGCTGGTGATGCTGACGCGGTCCTCGATAATCTTCTGCAGGTCGGCGATAGGCACTCGCTTCTGCTCCATCGTGTCGCGGTCGCGCAGTGTGACGCAGTGGTCCTCGAGCGTGTCGTGGTCGATGGTGACGCAGTAGGGGCAGCCGATGGCGTCCATGCGACGATAGCGCTTGCCGATGGTGTCCTTCTCGTCGTACTTGCAGTTGAAGTGGAAGCG
>CAMPAF010000400.1 GCA_946631535.1 uncultured Verrucomicrobiota bacterium | reverse complement strand
TCTGCCCGTCCTTCTCCCAGGAATCCATCTGGAGACGCCCCTCCACGAGGACCGAACGGCCCTTGCGGAGATACTGGCCGCACAGCTCGGCGAGCTTCTCCCACGCGTCTACCTCGACGAACGTGGGAATGTCCACCATGTTGCCGTTGCGGTCGCGGCGGCGCTCGTTGAGGGCCAAGGCGAAGCGGCACACCTTCACGGCGTTCACGCCCACCTGGCGGACCTCAGGGTCGCGCGTCAGGTTCCCCATCACGATCACTTTGTTGAATGAGGGCATCAGTCACCTCGCAGTCACTCCGCCTCCGGGGCGGCATCCGCCTCTGCCTGGGCCTTCGCCGCGGCGCGCTGGGCCGCAGCCTCGCGCTGCGCGGCAAGCACCGCCTCGCGGCGCTCGTCCACGACCAGGATCTGGACGCGGAAGACCTCTTCCACTAGGCGGTAGCGCTTGACGAGCTCGCTCACCTTCGAGGGGTCGAGCTCGAAACGCACCAGCACGTACACGCCGCGCTCGCACTTGTGCATCGGGTAGGCGTCCTTCGGCTTGCCGATCACTTCCTGCGCGAGCACGTTGCCGCCCAGGCGCGTCACCTCAGCGAGCGCCTTGTCGATCATGCCGGCCAAGACGTCGTCCTTCGCCTGCCCGGCGAAGATGTAGAGTCCATCGTACTTCTTCATTTGTCTCCTTCCCCGGCAGCCGCGGCGGCCGCTGGCGCGGTCCAGCCGTTGTACCGGTTCATAGCTGTTTCAAGGTTTTCCCGCTCAATCGTCCCGATCGCCTCGACGGCCTTCGCCACCACCTCGTCCATCGCCGCGCGGTCCTCCGCCGCGAACTTGCCGAGCACGTGCCCGATCACGTTCGCGCGGTTCCTCGCGTCGCGGCCGACCCCCAGGCGCAGACGGACGAAGTCCGCCGTGCCAGTGCGCTCTATCACGCTCTTGAGGCCGTTGTGGCCGCCTGCGGAACCGCCCTTGCGGATGCGCATCTTCCCCACGGGGAGGTCGATGTCGTCCGACACCACGAGCAGGTCTTCCGCCGCGTTGGCGTTGTGGTACCTCACGACGGGCGCCACGCAGTCCCCGCTCAGGTTCATGAACGTCTGCGGCTTCACCAACAGCACCTTCACGCTCCCGAGCATCCCCTGCGCCAGCTCCCCGCTGAAGGAGGACGAGCGCTTCCACGACGCGTCCAGCGACCGCGCCAGCGCATCGACGACCTCGAAGCCGATCGAATGCGGCGTGTTCGCGTACTCCGCGCCCGGATTGCCCAGCCCTGCGATTACCTTCATCGAGACACCGAGACTTCGGGGTTACTTCTTCGCCTCCGCCTTCTTGGCGTCGGCTTCCTCCTTGCCCTTCTTGATGACTTCGGGCGACTTCTCCGCCGCCGCGGCCGCAGCCGCAGCCGGCGTGTCGGCGCCCTCGGGCGCCTTCACCGTCGCCACGGCGTACTCGCCGCGCGTCACGAGCGTGAACTTGTCTCCGAGCTGAAGGTCCTTCACGAAGAGGGTCTGGTCAAGGCCGAGCGACGTGACGTCGACGTCGAACTTCTCCTCGATGTCGTCGGGGAGGCACTCCACGTCGACCGTGCGGAGCACCTGCTCCAGCACGCCGCCGCCGAGCTTCACGCCCGTCGCCTCGCCCGTGAGGTACAGCGGAACCGTGACGCGCACCTTCTGCGTGAGCGACACCTCGCTGAAATCCACGTGTATGGGAGTCCCGGCCAGCACGTCGTTCTGCATCTCACGCAGAAGGGCATGCATGGTGGACCCGTTCATGTCCAGCGCGACGAGAAGCTGCTTGCCACTCCTTCCGCGCATCGCCATCATGAACTCGTGGGCGTCCAGCGCGATCAGCTGGGTGCCGCCCTTGTTCATCTTCATCACCGACGCGGGGATCTTCCCCGTCCGGCGAAGCCGGCGGACCGCCGCGGTGCCATGCTCCGCGCGCTCCTCCGCCTTGATCATTATCTTTTCCATTTGTCTTCTCTTTTCTTCACGCCACCTGCTCTCGCGCACGCGCGCTACCCTCGGCGGCAAATCGGTTTTCGCCCAGCAATTTATCACTCGTGGTTGAACAGATCGTTGACGCTGTTGTTGCTGTGGATGCGCTTGATGGCCTCGCCGATCAGCGGCGCCACGCTGAGCACCGTCAGCTTGAACGGCAGCTTCGCCGGGTCGAACCCCTCGCGCAGGGGGATCGAGTCCGTCACCACCAGCTCGTCCAGCTGGCTCTCCTGCATCAGGCGGTCCATGCCCTTGGCCGTCAGCGGGAAGTGGCTCACGAACGCATGCACGCTCCGCGCCCCGTGCTCGCGCAGGAGCGCCGCCGCGGCGCTAAGCGTGCCGCCCGTCGCGGTCATGTCGTCGATCATGATCACGTCGCAGTCCGTCACGTCGCCCACCACGCTGAACGCGTCCACCGTGGAGTCGCCCGTGCGCTGCTTCGCCACTATCGCGAGCCCCGTGCCCAGCTTGCGGCTGTAGCCGTAGGCCGTCTTCGCGCCGCCCGTGTCGGGACTCACCACGATAGGCTTCGCGAAGCGCATGTCGCGGATGTACTTGAGGATCACAGGCTCCGCGTGCAGATGGTCGAGCGGTATGTCGAAGAACCCCTGGATCTGGTTCGCGTGCAGGTCCATCGTGAGCACCCGGTCCGCCCCCGCCTTCGTGAGCAGGTTCGCGATCAGCTTCGCCGTGATCGGCACGCGTGGCATGTCCTTCCGGTCCTGGCGCGCGTATCCGTAATAAGGCAGCACCGCCGTGATGCGCGCCGCGCTCCCGCGCTTCAGCGCGTCCATGATCACGAACAGCTCCATGTACGCGTCGTTCGGACGCGGGCTGCCGCTCTGGATCACGAACACGTCCTTCCCACGAACGCCCTCCTGCACCTGGCAGAACGTCTCGCCGTCGGGGAAGTGCTTGATGTCGATCTTGTT
>CAMPAF010000399.1 GCA_946631535.1 uncultured Verrucomicrobiota bacterium | reverse complement strand
GGCGTCGAATACCAGCTGCTGTACACCGAGCTCGCCGTCCGCTACCGATCCCTTGGCGACGGAACAAAGATACTTGAACACTTCACCGACAAGAAGGTTCATGCCGTCCTGAAGAATTCCGGTCTGCCGCACAAGTTCATCGGCACGACGAAGGGCCGCGAGTGGTTTGGCGCAGACCTGAAAACCGTCAAGGCCGCAATTGCGGCGGTCAAGGACTGCCGATCCGTTATCGCGGGCGGTGAGCTGGAGCCGGAAGACCACATTGAATTCCGCGAAGAGCAGGTCGCCGCCGTGGAAAAGACGCTGACCTGCTTCAAGAAGAAGGGCGAAATGCTGTGGGACGCGAAGATGCGCTTCGGCAAGACGCTGACTGCGCTTCAGGTCGTCCGCGAGGCGAAGGGCAAGTTCCGCCGCGTCATCATCGTCACGCACCGCCCGGTGGTGGGTAGCGGCTGGCAGGAGGATTTCAACAAGCTCTTCACGAAGGTGGACGGCTATACGTTCTACCGCAAGAGCTCTCTTGGCGGCGGGGCATACGAGTTCAACGACAAGGTGGAGGCGCGGAACGACCGCGAACTCGCCAGCCTCGACGAATCGGGCAAGCGTTTCATCTACTTCGCGTCCATCCAGGACTTGCGCGGCTCGCAGGTCGTGAACGGCAAGTACGACAAGAACCGCGGCGTATTCAACATGGATTGGGACCTCGTGATCGTCGACGAGGCGCACGAGGGGACTCAGACCGACCTTGGCAAGGAAGTCCGCGAGCATCTCGTCAAGAAGCACACGAAAGTCCTCTCGCTTTCCGGCACGCCGTTTAACATCCTCTCGCAGTACGACGAGGATTCGGTTTTCGTCTGGGATTACGTGATGGAGCAGAAGCGGAAGGAGACGTGGGACGAAGAACATCCCGACGAACCCAATCCCTACGCCGCCTTACCGCGCCTCAATCTCTACACGTACGACCTCGGCGCGGAACTTGACGGTTTCTCGGAAGAGGACCTTGAAGGCAAGGCGTTCAACTTCCGCGAGTTCTTCCGCACATGGACCGGTGATAAGGAGATCGACCACCATCCCGTACCGCAGGACGCGAAAGTCGGCGACTTCGTGCATGAAGATGACGTGCGGCGCTTCCTCGACCTGATTTCCGGCGACAGCCCGAAAAGCCGCTACCCGTTTGCCACGCAGGAGCATCGCGACCTCTTCCGCCATACGCTCTGGATGGTGCCAGGCGTCGCGTCGGCCAAGGCGCTTTCCGCCCTGCTGCGCAAACACAGGTACTTCAAGAGCTACGGCATCGCCAATGTCGCCGGCGAGGGTGACGACTACGAAGAGCGGCATTACGACAGCGCACTCGAACTCGTGAAGAAGACCATCCACGAGAACGAATATTCCATCACGCTCTCGTGCGGCAAGCTCACAACCGGCGTGACGGTTCCCGAATGGACGGCCGTCCTCATGGTCGCCGGAAGCGCGGTCACGTCCGCCGCACAGTATATGCAGACGATCTTCCGCGTGCAGAGTCCTGGCGACCTCGGCGGCAAGATGAAAACCGACTGCTATGCGTTCGACTTCGCGCCAGACCGCGCGTTGAAGGTGCTGGCCGAGACGGCTCAGGTCTCGTGCCGCGTGTCGAAGAACGACACGACCGAGTCGAACGGACGCCGCATCCTCGGCGAGTTCTTGAACTACTGTCCCGTCATATCCATCTCCGGCTCGAAGATGGAGGCGCACGATGTCAAGAAGATGATGGCCTCGATCAAGCACATCTTCGTGATGAAGACCATCCGCAACGGCTTTGACGACACGTCGCTCTACTCCAACCGGCTCCTTGAACTGACTGACATCGACCTGAAGAAGTTCGAGGACCTTCGGAAGATCGTCGGGTCGTCCAAGCAGACGAAGATGGCCGATACCGTCTATGTCAACGAACAGGATTTTGCCGAAGAGGAACACGCGAAAGGGGAGGGTCGTGCTCCGTCGCGACCGCTCTCCGAAGAAGAACGCGCCGCGCGCGAGGAAATGAAACGCCGCCGCGCGGAAAAGAAAAACGCGATTCTCATTCTCCGCGCAATCTCGATACGCATGCCGCTCCTCATCTACGGCGCGGACGTGCCGATTGAGCAGGTCATTTCAATCAAGGACTTTCCAAACCTTGTGGATGATGAGTCGTGGGCGGAGTTCATGCCGCAGGGCGTCACAAAGGCGATCTTCAAGAAGTTCGTCGAATACTATGACGCGGACGTTTTTGCGGAAGCGGGCACGCAGATACGAAAACTCGCCAAGAGCGCGGACAAGCTTCCGCCGACAAGGCGCGTTCAGCAGATCGCGCGGATATTCGGCTACTTCAAGAACCCCGACAAGGAAACCGTTCTTACGCCCTGGCGCGTCGTGAACATGCACCTTGCCGACACCATCGGCGGCTGGTGCTTCTGGGACGAAGCATATGAAAAGCCCATCGAAGAGCCGCGCTTGGTAGGGCTGTCGCCCCGCGACAGCCGCAATGCGTCCGATGGTAGGGCGCGATCACCGAGCGCGCCGCTCTTCTCCATCCCCGACGCGAAGATTCTCGAAATCAATTCCAAATCCGGCCTCTATCCGCTCTACGTGGCCTACTCGCTCTACCGTCGCAAACTCGGCGATGTGCCGGAGGACGCGGTGACGCCGGCGGCGCTTGCGAAACTGTGGCGCGAAGTCGTTGCCCGTTCGCTCTTCGTCGTGTGTAAAACGCCCATGGCGCGGGCGATCACGCGGCGCACACTCGTCGGCTACGACGACAAGGCGACGGTCAATGCGCAGTACATCAAGAATCTTGTGGAACTGCTCAAGAACGAACCGAAGAAATTCTACAACAAGGTCTGTGGCGGCAACGCATGGAACAACAAGGAGTTTGAAATGAAGATGCTCAAGTTTGACGCAGTGGTCGGCAATCCGCCGTATCA
>CAMPAF010000398.1 GCA_946631535.1 uncultured Verrucomicrobiota bacterium | reverse complement strand
CGCTCCTGCACGACGTGATGGTGCGTCCGTGCGGGTTCGTGGCAGTGCCGCGCCTCGCGGCGCTGTGGAAGGCGCTGGACGACTTTGGCGCCGCCGAGGCGGAATGGACGCCGTACTGGAAGAGCCCGATCGCCGTGCAGCCCACGTCCGTGAAGGCGAGCGTCTACCAGCGCGGCGGCGAATCGCTCATCGTCGCCTCCAACGTCTCTCCGGAAGAGGCGGTGACGGCGGAGGTGTCGCTGCCGGTCGGCACCACCTGCGCGACCGATGCCCTATCCGGAAATGAGCTGTCTATCCGTGACGGGAAGGTGCATGTTGACCTCGCTCCATTCCGATATATTCTACTTCGTGTAAATTCCCGCTTGCATTTCGGACAAAAATAACGTATCATTTTCTGCGTTTCCCGTGGAGGGATGGCCGAGTGGCTGAAGGCAGCGGTTTGCTAAATCGCCATACGGACTAATCTCCGTATCGGGGGTTCGAATCCCCCTCCCTCCGCCAGCCATAAAAACAAAAGCCGCAGCGTAAGAATTTGCGCCGCGGCTTCAGTTTTTGATCTTGATCTGAGCGGCCACTTAGCCGCCCGCTCCTATCCGGCCGCCTCCCCGAGACGGCCGTCTCCCGCGAACAGATCCTCGTAGTTGAGGTCGCGCAGGTCAATGTCGAACGATCCGGAAACCAGCTCGAACATCGCGTCAACAATCTTTTCAATCATCTTTGTCATGGTTTAATCTCCTTGTGGCGTACGGTTAAGCAGATTCCATGCCAACCCCCGATCGCCTCCATGCCGAGCACGCTTAACGCCGCATCGGCCCTCGTTCCCTATACTTGCAGATAGCGCTATCGAAAATTCTATCGCCTGCCGCCTTGCAAAGGGCACAAGGAACTGGTAGAATTTTGTTTTCGCGACAAGCGACATTTACGTCAAATGAGCACACCATACACATCGAATGCCGAACAGGCCCTGCGAGGCGCAGAGGCCGCCGCCCGGCAGTACAACCACACCTACATCGGCACGGAGCACATTCTCCTTGCCGTGCTGGCCATGCCCGTCTGCGAAGCGTATCGCCGCTTCGAGGCGCTGGGGATGGATCCCGACGAGCTGCGCCTCCAGCTAGAGCAGATGATCGGACACGGCGAGCCGGTGAAGGTCCGGGGCGAGATCCCCTTCACTGCCCGCACGAAGAAGATACTTGAGCTTTCCAAGATCGAGGCGCAGCATCTCCACGCCACCGCCGTCGGCACGGAGCACTTCATCATCGCCATGCTGCGTGAAGGCGAATCCGTGGCGGCGCAGATCCTCTACGGGCACAACCTCGATGCCGACCGTTATATCGCAGCCGGATCGCAGCCCAAGGACGACAGCGACCTGCCCTTCCCTTTGGACGAACCTTCCGACGATGCTTCCGCCACCGACGACGGCTCCAGTTCCGACGACAGTCCCGAATCCGATGACGGCACCCGTCCTGACGACGACGCCATGCAAGCGTCGTCTGACCCGGACTCCCCCAAGGGCGGCAAGAAGGGCAAGACTCCCGCCCTCAACACCTTCGGGCGCGACCTCACAGCCCTCGCCCGCAAAGGCGAGCTCGACCCGGTTATCGGCCGCAAGGCGGAGCTGCAGCGCGTCATCCAGGTGCTCTCGCGACGCACGAAGAACAACGCCGTCCTTATCGGCGAGGCCGGCGTGGGCAAGACGGCCGTCGTGGAGGGCCTCGCGCAGGCCATCGCCGTCGGCGAGGTGCCCGAGCGGATGCGCGACAAGCGCGTCATCTCGCTCGACATGGCGCGCGTCGTGGCCGGCACGCAGTACCGCGGACAGTTCGAGGAGCGCCTGAAGCAGCTGCTGGAGGAGACCAAGCGCACCGGCAACGTTGTCCTCTTCCTCGACGAGATCCACACGCTCGTCGGTGCCGGCGGCGCCGAGGGCGCGATGGACGCCGCCAACATCCTCAAGCCCGCGCTCGCGCGCGGGGAGCTGCAGTGCATCGGCGCAACCACCCTCAAGGAATACCACAAGTCCATCGAGAAGGACGCCGCCCTGGAGCGCCGTTTCCAGTCGATCCTGGTGAACGAACCGTCTGTGGACGACACGGTGGAGATACTGAAGGGCATCGCGCCGCGCTACGAGAAGCACCACAACGTGTCGTTCGAGCCGGACGCGCTCAGGGCCGCCGTCACGCTCACGGCGCGCTACCTGCCGGCGCGACTCCTGCCGGACAAGGCGATCGACGCCATCGACGAGACCGGCTCGCGCGTGCGCATGCGGACTGCGGTGCGCCCGCCCGACCTCAAGGCCGACCAGGAGGCGATCGACGAGATACACCGCCGCAAGGCCGCCGCGATCGCCGCCGAGAACTACGACGAGGCCGCCACCTGCCGCGACCAGGAGCTGGCCGCCCGCAAGGCGCTCGCCGAGAAGGTCAAGGCATGGCGCGCCGAACACGCGGAAAAGACGGTCGTCGTCACGGCTGACGACATCGCGGCAACCGTCGCCTCCATCAGCGGCGTCCCGGTGGAGCGGATGACGGAGTCCACCGCAGGCAAGCTGCTCAACATCGAGCGCGAACTGAACGCCGCCGTGATAGGGCAGTCCGCCGCCATCGAGTCCATCGCCCGCGCACTCCGCCGCTCGCGTGCCGCGCTCGGCGATCCCAAGCGCCCGATCGGCAGCTTCCTCTTCCTCGGTCCTACCGGCGTGGGCAAGACGCTCCTCGCAAAGATGCTCGCCGAGAAGGTCTACGGCGACCCGAAGGCCCTCATCGCCCTCGACATGACGGAATTCTCGTCCGGCTTCACGAGCTCACGCCTCGTGGGCGCGCCCCCGGGATACGTCGGCTACGACGAGGGCGGACAGCTCACCGAGCGCGTCCGCCGCCGCCCATATTCCGTCGTCCTCTTCGACGAGTTCGAGAAGGCGTCCTCCGACGTGATGAACATGA
>CAMPAF010000397.1 GCA_946631535.1 uncultured Verrucomicrobiota bacterium | reverse complement strand
GGACGGCTCGCGGTTCGTGTTCGAATGGAACGACTCGATCTGGATCGCTCCCACCGCGGGCGGAACGGCCGAGCGACTGACGCCGGAGGAGTCGCTCGAATCCTGGCCCGCGCTCTCGCCAGACGGCACCCGCGTGGCCTACCTTTCCTCGCGGGACGGCGGACACAAGATTTTCGTGATGGATCTCGCGACGATGCGCGTGAGTCAGATGTCGCGCCACAGCGAGCAGACCGGCCTCTCGGCATGGGCGCCGGACGGCAAGCGCGTGGTCGGCAGCGCCCTGCGCGACCACGCCGCCACGTCCGAAGGCTGGCGCATCGCCTTCTTCTCCCCCGACGGCGGCGAGACCTTTCCCCTCGCGCACGTCCGTTCGCGCGACGCGGCGCTTTCACCCGACGGGCGTCTGCTCGCGTTCTCGCGCCGGGGCGAGAAGAACATCTACCGCAAACGCCGTTCAGGGAAGACGCCGGAGGATGCGGAAATCTGGCTCTACGACATGCAGACGAAAGAATTCCGCCGCCCCGCCACGATGTCGGAGAACGCCTTCTTCCCGCGTTGGCGTCCAGACGGCAAGGCATTCTACTACCTGGGCCGCAGGCCAGGCGCTGCGGTGGCCGGCGTGCGGGAACACGTGCTGGCGGACGGCACCGACCGCGAAGTCGTCTCGTTCGGCGACGACGCGGCATTCCAGCCTTCCGTCTCCGCGGACGGCCATACGATGGTGGTGCGGTCCGGGTTCGACTTCTGGCGCCTCGACCCGACGGTGCCCGACCCCAAGCCCGTGCGGATCGCGCTCCGCCCGAGCGGATACCAGTCCACCTCCACCTTCGGCCGCCGTCGTTACTATACCGCGGCATGGAACGCCGAGGGCGAGGGCGACGTCGCGTTCTGTTCCGACGGTCTCGAGGTGGCGTTGACGGTGGGCGGCGGCCTGTACGCGATGGACACCGTCGTCAAGACGCCGCGCCTCGTCGCGGAACGCCACCTCGCGCGCGTGACGAAGTGCGCGTTCGCGCCCGACGGGTCGTGCCTGTACTATCTGCTGGACCGCGGCGACGGCACGGACGTCTGCCGCGCGCGCCGCGCCAACGGTTCCTTGCCGTGGTGGGAGAACCCGTCGTTCAAGATCGAGACGCTGATCTCGGACGACAAAGTGCGCATCGGGCTGTACCTCTCGCCAGACGGCACGCGCCTCGCCTGCCCGAACCAGCGCGGCGAGATCGACGTGGTGACGCTGAAGGACATGAAGACGGAGCGGCGGGCGGAGGCGTATGCCGCCGGCGCCGTCAGCTGGAGTCCAGACGCGCGCTACCTTGCGGCGGAACTCGTGGACGCCAACAGCAACCGCGACGTGTGGATCGTCCCCGCGACGGGCGACGGGAAACCGTACAACCTGACGCGGAACTGGAAGTGGGACGGGACGCCGGCGTGGAGTCCGGACGGCAAGCTGCTCGCCTGGGCCGGCAACCGGCCGGGCGTCGGCAACGGCAGCGACCAGATCTACTACGTCTACCTCGACCCCAATGACGAGGAGGAGGACAAGGCGGAAATCGTCCGGCGCGCCCGCCGCGACATTGGAAAGCAAGACAAAGACAAAGATGAAAAGGACAAGAAAGGCAAGGCCTCGCCACGCGTCAACATCGTGTTCGACGGACTTTTCGACCGCATCCGGTGCACGGGCGTCTCCGGCACCGCGCCGTTCTTCTCGCACGACTCCCGCACGCTCGCCTACGGCAACGGCTCCGCCACGTACACGCTGCATGTCCCTGACCGCATGACGGGCGAAAGGCTGTCGGCCAAGCGCGGGCGCAACCCCCGCTGGTACGCGAAGGACAAGCGGCTCGCGTGGGTGGTGGACAACAAGCCGGCGCACAAGGACACGGTGTTCGACCTGAGCGTGTACCGCGAGGACGACCTGTCCGACTACCGGGAGCTGGCGTTCCGCACGGCGTGGGCGAAGCTGAGGGACGGGTTCTACGACCGGAGCATGCACGGCGTCAACTGGAAGGCCGTCAGGGACAGGTACCTGCCGGCGGCGCGCCACGCCTCCAGCCACTCCGTGTTCACGCGTGTCATCAGCCTCATGACGGGCGAGTTGAACGCCTCGCACCTGGGATTCTGGTCGTCGAACACGTCGGACCGCGAATGGGTGCGTCCGCCCAAGCCGCACAACTGGACCGCAGTCACGGGACATCTTGGCGTGCGTTTCGCGCCGGGCACGTTCCGCGTGGCAATGGTGATTCCCGGCTCGCCGGCGGAAGGGAAACTGCACGTCGGCGACGTGGTCGAGGCCGTAGACGGCAAGCGGCTGGACAAGGGAACGCATCTCGAGCCCCTCCTGACCCTGCCCGAGGGGAAGCAGGTGCAGCTCGTCGTCAAAGGGCGCGAGGCCGACCCCGTCTATCTCAAGCTTGCAACGTACGAGCAGGTGCGCGACCTGATCGCGAAGGAGGAGACGAAGACCGTCCGCGCGCGGATCGACGCGTCCACCGGCGGGCGGGTCGGCTACCTGGCCGTGCGGAAGATGAAGCCGAAGAGCTACCAGATGTTCGAGGAGGAAGTGTACTCCCGGTGCTGGGGCAAGGACGCGCTCGTGATCGACCTGCGCGGCAACACGGGGGGGCACACGGCAGACTGGCTGCTTTCCGTCATCTGCGGCGGCGACCATGCGCGCTCCGTCACTCCGGGCGGGGAAGCGGGCTATCTCTTCAGCTACTGGAACCGCCCCGTGTTCTCCAAGCCCGTGGCGGTGGTCGTGGACGAGCGGGTGTTCTCCAACGGCGAGATGTTCGCCCACGCGGTGAAGACGCTGAAGAGAGGTCCGCTCGTCGGGCGGCGCACCGCCGGCGGCGTGATCGCCACGAGCGACGTGAACCTGCTCGACTACGGCACGTTCCGCGTGCCGGGGCACGGCTGGTTCCTCTTCGACGGCAGCGACATGGAGAACAACGGCGC
>CAMPAF010000396.1 GCA_946631535.1 uncultured Verrucomicrobiota bacterium | reverse complement strand
ACCTTATGGAGGGGAAGGCCGAGGCGAGCGAGCACGAGATCATGAAGGTGTACACCGCCCTGCAGAAGTACTTCCCCACCTGGGTGGGCTACAACATGGCGAAGTGCGGCGGCTGCATCCGCGCGTGCGTCGCCATGCTGGAGAAGCCCGGCGGCTGCATGCACGGCCGGTTCAAGAACCCGTTAAGGACCAGGCCAAAGGCCTGGAAGATGGACAGGTAAGTTGAAGGTTAAATGGTTAAAAGATTAAACGGTTAAAAGGTTAACGTGTAAACGGTTAAACGGTTAAAAGATTAAACGGTTAAACGGTTAACGTGTAAACGGTTAAAAGGTTAACGGGTGAACGGTTAAATTGTTAATGGATTAAAATGTTGAAGAGTTGAAAGATTATAAGGTGGCGAAAACTTTTACCCTTTTAACCATTTAAACTTTTAACCTCCCAAAGGAATGCACATTGATGGTCACTAGAGAGTCACTGGAAAAGGAGGCGCGGGAGATGGGCGCCACGCTGTTCGGCGTGGGCGACCTCGCGCTGTTCGAGGGCGAGGATCCGCGCCGCGACCCGAAGATGATCTGCCCGAAGGCGCAGTGCATCGTCGGCTTTGGCATCCCCGTGCCGAAGGGCCTGTACAAGACAATGAAGGAGGAGTCGCAGTTCTACACCTACACGACCATCGGCGTTAAGGCAATCGACGAGGAGTACTTCGAGATATTCCTCTTCAAGATGGCGTCCATCATCGAGGACGAGGGGTACGACGCGTGCCTCCAGCGCACGACGCCGAACCTGAGGGTGCAGGGCGACAAGTCGGCGAACCCCGAGACTATCGGCGTGTACGAGCTCCAGTACGCTTCGCCGGTGGAGCCGGGCAAGCCGCCGCCGGACATCATGATCGACTTCGGCAAGGCCGCGCGCGCCTGTGGCATCGGCATGCCCGGGCGCTACGGCAAGGTGATAACGCGCGAGTACGGTCCGTTCATGCGCTACGCGTTCATCGTCACCGACGCGCCCCTCGCCACCAACCCGCCGTTCGAGGGCGACCTGTGCGCAGGCTGCGACGCTTGCGTGCGGGCATGCGACGCGGGCTGCATTGATCCCGAGAATGGGCTCGACACCTGGAAGTGCTGGGAGCACTACAACAAGGCGCGCGGCTACAAGCTCCCGCGCACGCAGTGGGGCTACCAGGCGTGCCTCTGCGGCAAGAAGTGCGACGTCGCCTGCTGGGAGCGCCTGACCGGGAAGACCTTGTAAGGTTAAAGGTTAAAGGTTGTTGGGTGTCGAGTGTCGAATGTCGAGGTGACAGAGAATGAAACAGCAATTGCTTGATCTTGCCAAGACCTGCGGGGCCGACCTGATGGGCGTGGCGCCGGCGTCGCGCTTCGCGCCCGGCCACAAGATATTCCGCATCTACCCTGAAGTGAAGAGCGTGATCGGCTTCGCGTTCCGGTGCCTGCGCGGCAGCTACCGCGGCACGGAGGAGGGCACAACGTACTACCAGTACACGACGATGTCCGTGGAGAACATGGAGGAGACAGTGATGCCGGTGGCGCTCGTGCGCCTCGCGAACCTGCTGGAGTCGCACGGCTACACGGCCGTGCCCCAGCGCCGGCACCAGACGATCATGGAGTCCGCCGACGGCATGAACCCAGAGGTCGCCTACGACGCCATCACGCGCGGACGGGTCGAGGAGCCGCAGTTCGACTTCGTCGAGGCGGCCGTCCTGTGCGGCCTTGGCGAGAAGGGGTTACACGGCGCGCTCCTTACGGACGCGTTCGGTCCCTTCCAGCGCCTGTGCTTCATCCTCACGGACGCCGAGCTGCTGCCCGATCCGGTGGTGACGCCGCACCTCTGCGACCGGTGCGGCGAATGCGCGAAGGGGTGCCCTGGCAACTGCATTGGTCCAGACGGTAAGATCGACGACTGGCGCTGCGCCGTCTACTACAACGGCGCGAACGGGCAGAAGAACCCGTTCATGCCGCCCGACGCGTTTCCCGACTTTCCCGATCGGCTGAAGATCATCGCCGGCGAGGCCGAGGTGACGCCCGAGAAGGCGCGAAAGATCATGGACGAGATATACTTCTATCCGCCAGCGCAGCACGCCTACCAGTGCTCCATCTGCGGACGCGCATGCGACGTGGCCTGCTACTGCCACCTGGAGGAGAAGGGCGTGCTGACGAAGAAGTTCCGCAAGCCGTTCCGCTACCGCCCTGAATGGAAGTTCCCGCTTTCCGACTTCGATCGGCCTAAGGACGCTGGCCGCTGAACTTCATGTCCTCGTATTTCTTGAACACGGACATGATGGCGTCTGCCTGCGGATGCGCGCGAAGCGCTGCGTTCTCGATGACGACGTCGTTCGCCATGCCCGCCAACGCGGCGAGCATGGCAAGCGCCAGGCAAGTTGTTTTCGGTTTAATGTCCATGGTCCGTTCAGGCGAGGTGGTACGTCTCCGTTGGAACCAGCAAATCGCAGGAGTAGAAGTCGATGTCCACGCGAGCGCCGGAAACCCGGAGCATGTAGTGTCCGGCGGACTGCGTCTGGCGGTACTCGACGAGGCCTGGGCGGTACTCTTCCACGAGCGCGAGCAGCTCGGGTACGGTGCGCTTCTGGAGGCATCCGTCGTGGTCCTCGTCCATGCGGGCGGGATGCGCCTTCACGTACTCGCCGAAGCGCGCGGGGGAGTCGAAGAGCACCTTGGGGGAATCTTCCTGCGGACGCCACACGCTGTTGGCGGAGAACTCCACTAGCTCGCCCTCGGGACGCACCCAGCGGCGGATCTGCGTGCGGTGCATGTGTCCGCACAGCACGATCGCGCGCCGCCTGAGGAGGCGGGCGAAGAGCGCGCGCCGCTTGTCGGCGTCCGCCGGCTTGCCGAAGAGGAACCAGTACGCGCCCCAGCCGTCGTAAGGGCCGATTGGGGAGTGCAGCACGAAGAACGTGTGGCGCGCGCCTTCGCTCTCAGTCAGCATCGCGTCGA
>CAMPAF010000395.1 GCA_946631535.1 uncultured Verrucomicrobiota bacterium | reverse complement strand
GGCCGTACACGCGGCGACGGACGACTTTCTCTCCCGCTTCCCCTTCTCCGACCAGATGCGCGACGACGAGGGCGACATCTACCGCGCGACCGACCACGAAACGGGCGACGAGCTTTCCTTCGACTGCTCCTACAATACGCTGGAAATTTCCTTTGGTCCCGACGAGAACCTGAACGAGACGCACCGCCGCTTCACCGCCTACTACTCCGCCTTGCAGGAGGCGCTGGGACGGCGGGGGCATGCCCTCACCGGCATGGGGATCAATCCCCGGTGGCGGGAGAACCGTCCCGACCCCATCGGAAACGGACGCTACCGGATGCTCCTCCACCATCTGAAATCCTACTCCAAGTACGGCGGCTCGCCGCGATTCCACGACCATCCCGAATTCGGCCTCTTCTCCTGCGCCTCTCAGACGCAGGTGGATGCGGACGAGGAGACGGTCGTCCCTCTGATCAACGCCTTCAACCTCCTGGAGCCGTTCAAGGCCGTCCTGTTCGCCAATTCCCCCTTCGGCGCGCGGGATGGAACGCTGTGCGGACGCGACAGCCTCTGGAGCAAGAGCCTCCACGGACTGAATCCGCACAACTGCGGCATGTACGGCGTCACGGTCCGGTCGCTGGCGGACGTCATGGGCTATCTGGAATCGACCAGCATCTACTGCGTGGAACGCGGCGAACGCTACATCAATTTCGCCCCCGTTCCGCTTCGCGACTACCTGCAGTTCGGAAGCGTCGTGGGCGAATACTGGGACGCTACGGCGAAAATCCACCGCAAATGCCTCATTTCGCCGCAACCCTCCGACGTCGCCTGGCTGCGCCCGTTCAAGTTCGAGGACCTCACCCAGCGCGGGACGGTGGAGTTCCGTTCCGTCTGCGAACAGCCCGTACACGAGGCGTTCGCCTCCGCCGCGTTCCACGCCGGGCTTGCCGAGCGCGTGGCGAGGCTCGCCGAGCTCCTGGCGGGCGACACCATCCTCTACGGCCACGGCTACGGCGCGGTGGAGCTGCGCAGCCTGATGATCTGCCGCGATTGGCCGTCGTTCATCGACCGGAAGGCGCTGGCCGTGCAGCTTCACCGCATCTTGGACATCGCGGAGGAAGGACTTGCCCGGCGCGGCTTCTGCGAAGAACCGCTTCTCGCGCCGCTGCGCCGCCGGGCCGAGACGCTCACGAGCCCGGCCCGTGAACATCTCGCGCGCCTTGAACATGGCGAGTCCGTCGAATCCATCGCCGAAGACTACGGTTCAGCTGAGGAGGGACACCATGCTTGACGTTCGCGAACCCAGACTGCGGCCCTATGCGTTCGAAGGCAACTTCGGCCTCGAGCGCGAGGCGTTGCGCGTGACGGGCGAGGGACGGATGGCGCTGACGCCGCATCCGTTCCCGCCCGACCACCCGCGCATCGTCCGCGACTTCTGCGAGAACCAGACGGAGATCAACACGCGCGTGTGGCCGACGGCGGAGGAGGCGGTTGCGGAGCTGAAGGAAATCAACGCGGCGATCCATGCGGCCATCGCACCGCAGGGGGAGACTCTCTGGACGAACTCCAACCCGCCGCCGATCGCGGACGAGTCGGAGGTCGTCCCCGCCCGTTTCGAAGGCGCGCTCGCCGGGAAATCGACCTACCGCGACTACCTCGCGACGAAATACGGCAAGCGGCTGATGGCGTACTGCGGCATCCACTTCAACTTCTCGTTCGGCGAAAAGCTGGTCGCCGCGGCGGGAGGGATACGCTCCCGCGCGTCCGCTTCCTTGCGCGATTTCCACGACGAACTCTACCTCCACGTGGCCGCGCAGTGCGTCAAGTGGGGATGGGCGATCGTCGCGCTGACCGCCGCCAGCCCGGCGGGACAGTATGCGAGTGTGCGGTGCTCGGAACGCGGCTACTGGAACCGCTTCGTGCCCGTGCTGGATTTTTCAAGCGCGGGGGCCTACGCGAAGAGTATTGCGCGGTACGTCCAGGAGGGACTGCTCGTCGCGCCAAGCGAGCTCTACTACCCCGTGCGCCTCAAGCCGCACGGCCCAAACAACCTCCTGACGCTCGCGGAGAGAGGAGTTGACCACATCGAGATACGGTGCGTGGACCTGAACCCGCTGACGGGCGGACTCGTCGACTTGCGCGACGTGGCGTTCATTCACCTGTTCATGCTCTGGTGCGCCGCGCAGGCGCGCGAGACGCTCTCCGCCGAGAAGCAGGCCGAAAGCGTCGCGGCGTTCAAGGCGGCGGCCCGAATCGACTTCGACTGGACGCCGGTCGGGGAGCTGCTGGAGCGGATGGACGAGTTCTTCGCCGCCTCCGCGGGGTGGCCCGCGTCGATTCGGCGCATCCTCGCGTACCAGGCGGAAAAGGTCTATTCGCCCGAAAGGCGCTATGCGCGCATGGAGGCGTGCCATGTGTGAGCTGCTCGGCTTTTCATCGCGGAAGAAGCGCCGCCGGAACGACCTCCTGCGCGAGTTCTACTCCCATGCGGAGGCGCATCCGCACGGGTGGGGCCTCGCGCGCTTTCCCGACGGTGGCACGCCGTCGGTTGAGAAGGAGCCTGTCTGTGCCACGCACAGTACCTTGCTCGAGAGCCTACTCGCCGATCCGGTGGAGGAACGGGCGCTCATCGCCCACATCCGACTGGCAACCATCGGCCACATCGAATATGAAAACTGCCACCCCTTCACGGCCATGGACAATAGCGGCCGCACTTGGACGCTGGCGCACAACGGGACGATCTTCTCCGGCACGGCGTTGAACGACTACATTGGCATCCAGTACGGCGATACGGATTCCGAGCGCGTGCTGCTCCATCTCGTCGACCGGATCAACGTTGCGCAAAACCATCGCCGCCGTGACCTGAACGAGGCGGAACGCTTCAACGTGATGTCCGCCACGGTCGCCGAGCTGGCGAAGGGAAACAAGCTCAACCTGCTCGTCCATGACGGCGAGGTGCTGTACGCGCACTGCAACTTCAGGGACACGCTGCACGTCTGGC
>CAMPAF010000394.1 GCA_946631535.1 uncultured Verrucomicrobiota bacterium | reverse complement strand
GACGAAGGACGGCGAGATCGTGTCCATCCACGACGCGACGCTCGACCGCGTCTCGGACGGGAAGGGCAAGGTGTACGAGCACACGTACGAGGAGCTGGCGAAGCTCGACTTCGGATCGAAGTTCGGCGAGAAGAAGGGGTTCAAGAACTTCGCGGGGCTTCGCATATTGCGCTTCGAGGAGATACTCGCAAAGCTCTCCTGCCACACGATCATGAATATCCACATGAAGGACATCGGCAAGGCTTGGGACGAGGAGCACGTGAAGAATGTGCTGCACCTCATCGACGCCTATGACGCGCGCGGGCACGTGTACTTCATGTCGAGCTGCGGGCCGCTCCAGGACCAGCTGGCGCGCCTCGCGCCGGACATTCCGCGCTGCATGGGCAACGGCCGCCACGACATGGGGCGCCCAGACATCGTGGACATGGCCATCAAGCACAAGTGCCAGATGGTGCAGCTCTTCAAGCCGTACTTCGACCAGTCGACTATCGACCGCGCGCACGCGGCGGGGATGCGCGTGAACGTGTTCTGGTCTGACGATCCCGCCGAGGCGAAGAAGTTCCTAGAGATGGGGATCGACACGATCCTCACGAACGACTACCTGCTGATCGCGAACGCGACCGGCCTGAAGTAGCACTCGCCGGTCACTGGGCCAGCTCGGCGTCGACCTTGGCGATGAAGGCGTCGAGCGCCATCGCGCCGAGGTCGCCATCGGTGCGCGAGCGGACGGAGACGACGCCGGCCGCCTCGTCGCGGCCGCCGGCCACGAGCATGTACGGCACCTTCCAGAGCTGCGCGGAACGGATCTTCGCGCCGAGCTTCTCGTTGGACGGGTCGATCTCGGCGCGGAGCCCCTTGGCGCGGAGCGCGGCCTGGATATTCTTCGCGTAGTCGAGCTGCTTGTCAGTGATCGGCAGGATGCGCACCTGCTCGGGCGCGAGCCAGAGCGGGAAGGCGCCGGCGTAGTGCTCGATGAGGATTCCGAAGAAACGCTCGATGGAGCCGAGGAGAGCGCGGTGCACCATGTAGGGCTGGTGCTCCTTGCCGTCGGCGCCGACGTAGGTGAGGTTGAAGCGTTCCGGGAGGTTGAAGTCGAACTGCACGGTGCCGAGCTGCCACGGGCGGCCGAGGGCATCCTTGATCTTCATGTCGATCTTCGGGCCGTAGAACGCGCCGCCGCCCTCGTCGACCTCGTACGTCATGCCTTCCTGGTCGAGCGCGTCGCGCAGGGACTGCGTGGCCTGCTCCCAGCGGGCGGGATCGCCCACGGCCTTGGCGGGCTTGGTGGAGAGGTAGGCCTGGATGTCGTGGAAGCCGAACTTGCCGAGCATCTTCTTGGCGAACTCGACGGTGTCCTTGATCTCCTGCACGATCTGCTCGGGCGTGCAGAAGATGTGCGCGTCGTCCTGCGTGAAGCCGCGCACGCGGAAGAGGCCGTGGCGCACGCCGTCCTTCTCGTAGCGGTACACGGTGCCAAGCTCGGCGTAGCGCACGGGGAGGTCGCGGTAGGAGCGCTTCTCGAACTGGTAGCACTGGATGTGGAACGGGCAGTTCATCGGCTTGACGTAGTAGTCCTGGATGTACGCGTCGTTGCCCTCGCCCTCCTGGACCTTCATCACGGGGAACATGCCCTCCTTGTAGAAGGAAAGGTGGCCGGAGGTCTCCCAAAGGTTAGACTTGCCGACGTGCGGGGTGTAGACGATCTCGTATCCTGCCTCGTAGTGCTTCTTGCGCCAGTACTCCTCGATCGCCACGCGCACGCGCGCGCCGCGCGGCAGCCAGTGCGCGAGGCCGGGACCGACCTGGTCGTTGATCGTGAAGAGGGCGAGCTGCTTGCCGAGGACGCGGTGGTCGCGCTTCTTGGCCTCCTCCATGCGAGCGAGGTATGCGTCGATCTCGGCCTGGTCCTTTCCGACGATGCCGTACACGCGCTGCAGCATCTTGTTGTTCTCGTCGCCGCGGTAGTAGCTGCCGGCCACCTTCATGAGCTTCACGGCGCCGATCTGGGAGGAATGCTCCACGTGCGGCCCGCGGCACATCTCGGCATAGTCGCCGACGGTGTAGGTGGAGATCGCCTCGCCGGAGGCCTCGACGTCCGCCAGGCGCTCGAGCTTGTACTTCTGGCCGGCGAGCATCTTCTTCGCCTCCTCGGCGGTGACGTCCTTCTGGACGAACGGCTCGTCGAGCGCGATGAGGCGGGCGACCTCTGCCTCGATCTTCGGGAAGTCCTCGGGGGAGAGTCGGTGCTCGAGGTCGAAATCGTAGTAGAACCCCTCGTCCGTGGCGGGGCCGATGTCCACCTGAACGTTGTCAAATAGGTTCATGACCGCACGCGCGGTCAGGTGCGCGGCGGAGTGCCGCCGCATCTCGTCAGTGATGTCCATTTCTATTCTCCTTGCAAGAGGGCGTATATGATACCGCTGTTTCCGGCGGAAAACAAGCAGAAAACGCTTGCGGAAAGCAATAGGTGCGTCAGAAGAACCACTTGGCGCAGGCGAGGATGCCCTGCTTCCAGGGGACGCGGTGCGAGACGCCGGTCTTGCCCTTGAAGGAGTCGAGGTTCGCCACGTACCAGTCGTAGTTGCGCACGAGCGCGTCCTTGTTGGAGTACTTCGGAGCGAAGCCTAGGCGCTTCTCGGCGCGCGAGATCGACACGAAGCTGTCTGTGGACGCGGTCTCGTACACCCACGGGTAGAGGGGTGAGAGGTGGAGCTTCTCGAGGATGCGCAGGATGAACACGATGGGCTTGACCGGGAGGCCGCGGATCTTCTTGCCGTGCCCGGCGCGGTCGAGGACTGCCTGGTAGTCTTCGCGCATCGTGGTGAACTCCTTCGCGCCGATGTTGAACTCGGTGTTGACGGTCTTGGCGTCGAGCGTCATCGTGCGCCAGATGGCGTCGCACAGGTCCTCCACGTCCATGAGCTGGTAGCGGTTGTTGCCGCTGCCGATCATCGGGAATCCGTGACCGGTGTAGGCCCAGGCGTAGAAGAGGGCGAACACGCCG
>CAMPAF010000393.1 GCA_946631535.1 uncultured Verrucomicrobiota bacterium | reverse complement strand
CGGACGGGCAGAGCGCGCAGCTGAACCCGGACCTGAAGATGTACAAGTGCGAGCTGGAGTGCGACTTCTCGGACGTGGTGATCCGCCCGGGAATGAGCTGCGACGTGGAGCTCGTGAAGGATTCCTTCGAGAAGGTCCTATACTGTCCCATGCAGTGCGTGGCGCGGATCGACGGCGTGCCGCACGTCTACGTGCGCACCGGCGACGGCTGGACGCCGCGCAAGGTGGAGGTGGGGATGGACAACAACCGCATGATCCATCTCGTCTCGGGCGTTTCTGTCGGAGAAACGATCATGATGGCGCCGCCTGTGAAGGAGTCGAAAGACACGGGGACGGCCGCGCCGGACATGGAGGAGCCGCACAAGCCTGATGGCGAGCCCCCTGCCGACCGCAGGCCTGCCCCAAGAAGGCGTCCGCGCCCAGTTCCGCACAAGGAACCGACTGTCGCCAGCCGCGGCAAGTGAGCATGGCGCGGGCTTGGGTCTGGCGTCAGATGCAGTAGTGCAGCAGGGTTTTGCCGTCGAAGTATCCGAAGGATCGCGAGCTGCCTCCCTTGGGCAGCGAAACCGAGCCTGGATTGAAGATGGTGAGGCCGCATTCCAGCTTCTTCAGCTCCGGGACGTGCGTATGCCCGTGCGCCAGCACGGTGCCGATGCCGACGGGCGGGAGGATGCGTTCGTTCCACAGGTGGCCATGCGTAAGGAAGAACGTCTCCGGGCCCGCATCCAGGATGGAGTAGTCGCTCATCATGGGGAAATCGAACATCAGCTGGTCCACCTCGGCGTCGCAGTTCCCGCGCACGGCGATGATCTTGTCCTTGAGCCCGTTAAGGATGGCGGCCACCTTCTCGGGGTCGTAGAAGCTCGGCACGCCGTTGCGCGGACCGTGGTAGAGCAGGTCGCCGAGGAGGACGATGCGGTCGTAGCCGAGCGGAGCCGCTGTGGCAAGCGCCTGCTCCAGCGTTGACGGCACGCCGTGGATGTCGCTGAGGAAAAGTATCTTCATGCGGCACATTATAGCACACAATAGCCGCCGCACCGCGGTTTTGTTTGGTATAATGGACGCATGAAAAAACAGGCAATCTCCAGCAACATGGTCATCGCCCAGTCGGGCGGGCCGTCCATGGTCATCAACCAGTCCCTCGTGGGCGCGGTGCTCGCGGCGCGGAAGTCGTCGCGGATCGGCAGGATACTCGGCGCGCGGCACGGCATCGCCGGCATCCTCACGGGCGACTACATCGACCTGCGCAAGCCTACCGCCGCCAAGCTAGAGGCCATCGCCGCCACGCCCGGCTCTGCGCTCGGCAGCGTGCGGAAGAAGCCGACGCCGGAGGATTGCCGGAAGATATTCGAGGCGTTCAAGCGCCGCAAGGTGGGCTACTTCTTCTACATCGGCGGCAACGACTCGGCGGACGCCGCGCGCATCGTGGCGGAGGAGGCGGAGAAGGACGGCTATCCGCTCGTGTGCTACCACATCCCCAAGACCATCGACAACGATCTCCGCACGTGCGACCACACGCCGGGCTTTGGTTCGGCCGCCCGCTTCGTGGCGAGCGCGCTCAAGGGCGACGACCTAGACAACCGCGCGCTCGGCGGAGTGAAGATCGACATCATCATGGGCCGCGACGCCGGCTTCCTGACGGCGGCGAGCGCGCTTGCCCGCGTGCGGAAGGACGACGGCCCGCACCTCATCTACCTTCCAGAACGTCCGTTCTCGCTCGACGGGTTCGTGGCCGACGTGCAGGCGGCGATGAAGAAGTTCGGCCGCTGCGTGGTGGCCGTCTCGGAGGGCATACGCGAGGCTGACGGCACGCCCATCGCCGCGCGCTTCGCCAACGGCGAGCGCGACTCGCACGGCAACCTGCAGCTTTCCGGCACGGGAGCGCTAGGCGACGCGCTCGCGGCGCACCTCAAGGCGAACGCGGGCATCTCGCGCGTGCGCGCCGACACGTTCGGCTACCTGCAGCGCTCGTTCCCAGGCGTCGCGTCGAAGACCGACCAGAAGGAGGCGCGCGCCGCCGGCGCCGCCGCCGTGAAGGCCGCGCTCGCGGGCAGGCTTGCGAAAGGCACGATTGCCATCGTCCGCGCGAAGGGGAAGGCGTACAAGGTGACGTTCGAGGCGCAGCCTATCGCGAACGCCGCGAAGTACACGCGCAGCGTGCCGGACGCGTTCATCGCCGCGAACGGGCACGACGTCACTAAGGCGTTCCTCGACTACGCGCGGCCGATAGTCGGTCCGCTTCCGCCCTGCGAGGTGTTCTGACGGCAAACAAGGAGCTTGAAAATGGATATGGGAACAGCGAAGGTCAACGGCAGACTCGGCATAGCGGCGATCGTCATGTCGGCCGCGCTCTGGCTTGGCGCGATCGAGCCGGGCCAGCCGGATCCGCGCGTGCGCTCTTTCGTGGCGCCGACGCGGGTGGTGTGGACGTCTGGGCAGACCGGCTACCACAACCAGTCGTCGGTAGCGAACGCGGAATCGCTGCTCAAGCCGCGCTACGGGCAGATACCTGAGGTCCAGTGGGGGCGCCAGGTGGGATGCGTGCTCGAGAACAGGGGCGAGCCGGCGTCCGTGCTGCTCGACTTCGGGCGCGAGCTGCACGGCGGACTCCAGATCGGCAACCAAGGTCCGCGCGGCATGAAGCTGCACGTCCGTTTCGGCGAGAGCGTGGGCGAGGCGATGGCTCTCTACGGCGACAAGTGCGCGGGCAACGACCACGCGATCCGCGACGGCGAGTACCTGGTCCCGCACATGGGCACGCTCGAGATCGGCAACACCGGCTTCCGCTTCGTGCGTCTCGACCTCGTGACGACAGGCAAGGTTACACTCGAGTGCGTGCGCGCGATCTCGCTCATGCGGGAAATGCCGCGCCTCGGCGCGTTCAAGTGCTCGGACGAGCGTGTCAACCAGGTGTGGGAGACCGCGGTGCGCACGGTGCATCTCTGCTGCCAGGAGTTCCTGTGGGACGGCATCAAGCGCGACCGGCTCGTCTGGATGGGCGACACGCATCCCG
>CAMPAF010000392.1 GCA_946631535.1 uncultured Verrucomicrobiota bacterium | reverse complement strand
AAATAGTTGTTTCCAATCATCAGAAGGCTCGGCGCTGAATTACGCAGATGCGCCCTTCAGCACGCCGAATGGCGAGAGCGTGGCGTCGGGAGCAAGATCACGGTAGACGGGCGTGCCTGCGGCGACCTTCGCGCGCGCGCCGATAGTGACTCCAGGGACGGTTGAAGCGTTAGTCGCCACGTACGCGTGCTCGCCAAGCGTCGTGTGGCCGGAGAGCGTAGCACCTGGACACACCTGCGCGAAGTCGCCTAGCTTCGAGTCGTGCCCCACGCCGGCGCGCGCGTTCACGATCACGAACTTGCCAAGCTCCGCACCGACCGACACCACGGCCTTCGGGCCGATGAACGTCCCGTGGCGCATCTCCACCGTCGGCGCCACCTCGGCGGACGGGTCGATGATGACCGGGAAGTCGTGACCGCGCAGCTCCCGGTATATCTTCTCGCGCGTCGCGTTGTCTCCCACAGCGATCAGGACATGAGCGCCAGGATAGTCGTGCGAAGCCTTGGCGACCGATCCCAGGAGAGGATACCCCTCCAGCGAGCCGTGCGCCTTCGCGGGATCGTCGTCGGCGAACCCGATGACGCGCCACGTAGGCGCAACCGCGTTGATGCGCTCTAGCGTCCATACCGCCTCGCGGCCGAAGCCGCCGGCCCCGACAACCATGATCTCATGTTCCATTTCCGCCACCTCCTGTGAATTCCGTCATGGTGACCGTCTCGCCGGACGCGATGCCGCGCGCGGACAGGACGGGGAGCACCGTCATGAAAAGTATCCTAATGTCGAGAAGAAGCGACCGATGGTCCACGTACCACACGTCGTACGCGAACTTGTCCTCCCACGACACCTGATTGCGCCCGTGCACCTGCGCCCAGCCAGTGATGCCGGGACGCACCTCGTGACGGCGCGCCTGCTCTGGCGAATAGCGCGGCAGGTAGCGCGTCGGAAGCGGACGCGGCCCGACGAGCGACATCGTTCCCGCCAGCACGTGCAGCAGCTCCGGCAGCTCGTCCAGCGAGCTCGCGCGCAGGAATCGCCCCATCCGCGTGAGACGTTCCTCGTCCGTGCCTTCGCCGTTGCGCATCGTGCGGATCTTGAGCATCCTGAACGGCTTGCCGCCCTTCCCGGCGCGCTCCTGCCGGAAGAAGACCGGCCGGCCTTCCACAACAAGCACGACGAGCGCCACGACGCCAAGGAGCGGCAGCCAGAGCGGCAAGGCCACGACGACAAGCAGGATGTCGAAGAGCCGCTTCATCCGACGAGCGCCCTTGCGATGCGCGCGAGGTCCGCGCGGGTGAGTCCGGCGCCGGACGGCATGCACAGCCCGCGCCGGAACAGGTCTTCGGCCACCTCGCCGCCGTACACCCGGTTCTCCGCGAACACGGGCTGGAGATGGAGCGGTTTCCACACTGGCCTGCATTCGACATTCGCCGCCTCCAGCCGCGCCGCGACCTTGTCGCGCAGCGTCTCAGACGGGAAGAGGAACACGCTCAGCCAGTTCGTCGACCGGGTATGCGCCGCACATGGGAACGGCAGCGCAGGCAGGTGCCCTTGCCCGAAGAGGCTGCAGTAGAAATCGAAGATGCGGCGCTTGCGGCGGATTATCTCTGGCAGGCGGCCGAGCTGCGCGCACCCGAGGGCGGCAAGCAGGTTGCTCATGCGGTAGTTGTAGCCGACCTCGCGGTGCTCGTACCACGCCACGGGCTCGCGAGACTGCTGCGCGCGCCATTTCGCGCGCGCGACAAGCTCAGGATCGCGCGAGAGCACCGCTCCGCCGCCAGACGTGGTGATGATCTTGTTGCCGTTGAAAGAGTAGACGGCCGCCGCGCCGGCGAGGCCGGACGGCCTGCCCTTGTACGTCGCGCCCACGGACTCGGCGGCGTCCAGCACGAGCGGCACGCGATGCCGCGCGCAAGCCTCCTCCAGCGCGTCGTAGTCGCAGCACTGTCCGTAGATGTCGGCGGCGACCACGACCGCCGGCCGCCGCACGTCCGCAAGCGCCTGCCCGAGCAGGGGAATCGAGATCGTGCCCGTTGCCGGGTCGCTGTCGACGAACACCACCTTCGCGCCGCGCTTCACTGCGGGGCCGACCGTAGCCATGAACGTGAGCGAGGATGCGACAACCGTCGTGCGCGGTCCCACGTCCAGCTCCGCCATCAGGAGGTCGATAGCCGCCGTTCCGCTCGCGACTGCAGCCGCGTGCTGCCCGGAGAGCTCGCCGAGCCGCCGGTCGAACGCGTCGACCATCGGCCCGCACGGCGCCACGTAGCCGGAATCGAACGCCTGGCCCACCAGCCTGCGCTCGTCCGCCCCCACCCACGGAGGCGAAAGGAATATCCGCTTACGCATGGCGCCCCTCACGGCACGATGCCCGCTACCGCAGCACGACGGAACGCTCCGTCAGGAGGCAGGGAGAGTCGTAGACAGGCACGTTGACGAACGTCACGCCGTTCGAGTGGACGAGCATGTCTTTCTTCGGGAACGCGTAGACCCGGCCAGTGAGGAGATCCACCCACACGGGATCCTTCAGCGGCGCGCCGGCGTACTTGAGCATGGCGGGACGCGTCACGAACGAGTCGCCCGGGCGCAGGTACTTGACGGTGAACTCTCCCTCGCCCAGCACGCCCTTCGCCTTGTCGGTCTTCACCACCTCGTCGGAGTGCGTCCAGAACACGAACACGGGCCGCCCGTCCGCCTTGCGGTACTCGTACGTGGAGAGCGTCATGTCCTTCGTGCCGAACGTGCTGTCCTTCACGCGCGTGAGCGAGTTGTCGAACACGCTGACCACGTTCTGGACGGCGTAGTACGCGCGCTTGACGGCGATCACCTCCCTGTTCTCGTTCGCGCGAAGGAGCCCCTTGAGGTTGATCTCGCGCCCGATGTGGTTGAAGTCGCAGATCGTGAAGACGCTTGACTCGACGTCGTGCCCCAGGTCGCCGAGCATGCGGCGCATGTCCCACTTCGCCTGCGAGTACTCGCTCCAGGGAATGCGGCTGAGCGCGAAGCGCGTGGCCATCTCGCTGGGGCAGCCGTTCTCGCCCTGGCGCATCTTCG
>CAMPAF010000391.1 GCA_946631535.1 uncultured Verrucomicrobiota bacterium | reverse complement strand
AAGCCCTTCGCGCTGCGCGAGGGGTCGTAGCGGAAGAGCGGGAAGTGCCCGGTCTCCACGGCGGTCTTCTGGCGCGCGAAGCCCTGCGACATCTCGATGCCGTGGGCGACGCAGTGCGAGTAGGCGATCACGAGCGCGGGGCCGTCGTAGGCGTCCGCCTCCGCGAGCGCCTTCGCGGCGGCCTGCGGGTTCGCGCCGAGCGAGATCTGCGCCACGTACACGTCGCGGTAGGTGAGGATGATGCCGCCGAGGTTCTTCTTCATCGTGGGACGTCCCCCGGCGGCGAACTTCGCCACCGCGCCCATCGGCGTCGCCTTCGACGCCTGTCCGCCGGTGTTGGAGTACACTTCGCTGTCGAGCACGAGCGCCTTGATGTTGCGTCCGCTCGCGAGCGCGTGGTCGAGTCCGCCGAACCCGATGTCGTACGCCCAGCCGTCGCCGCCGATGAGCCACACGCTCTTGCGGATGAGCCAGTCGGCGTTGGCGAGCATCGAGACGGCGCGCGCGTCGGTGCGTCCGGCGAGCGATTTCTTGAGCTGCTCCACGGCGGCGCGCATGTCCTCCACGCCGCGCGGGGTCGCCTGGTCGATGCCGCTCACGCGGGCGGCGGCCTCGCGCACGGCCGCCGGTTCGTCGCGGTCGAGCATGAGCTTCGCCGCCTCGGCGCGGGCGCGCGCCTCGAGGTTGTCGCAGGTCACGCGCATGCCGAGGCCGTACTCGGCGTTGTCCTCGAAGAGCGAGTTGCCCCACGCGACGCCGCGTCCGTCCGCGCGCGTGCAGTACGGCGCGGTGGGCAGGTTGCCGGCGTACACGCTCGAGCAGCCCGTCGCGTTCGCCACCACGAGGCGCTCGCCGCAGATCTGCGTGAGAAGGCGGATGTACGGCGCCTCGCCGCATCCGGCGCACGCGCCGCAGAACTCGAAGAGCGGCTTCTTGAGCTGCACGTCGTTGTAGTTCGACATGTCGAGCTTCGTGGCGTCCGCCTCGGGGATCGTGAGGAAGAACTTCCACGCCGCGAGGTCGCGCTCGCGGTTCTTCTCCTCGTGCGGCTGCATCTCGAGCGCACCGCGCGCGGCCGCCGGACAGTTCGCCACGCAGAGGCCGCACCCCGTGCAGTCCTCCGTGGAGCACTGCACCGTGAACTTGCCGCCGTGGCGGCGGTAGGCGGGCGACTTCGCGTCCGCGCTGCGGAAGCCGGCCGGCGCGCCCTCGAGCGCCTCCGGATGGAACGCTTTGAGGCGCAGCGCCGCGTGGGGACAGGCCCCCGCGCAGCGTCCGCACTGCACGCACGCGGCCGGGTTCCACGCGGGCACGTCCGCGGCCACGCCGCGCTTCTCCCACTGCGTGGTCGCGACGGGCCACACGCCGTCCACGGGAATCTTCGAGACGGGCAGCTCGTCGCCCTTCTGCGCGATCATCTTCGCCGTCACCTCGCGCACGAACTCCGGCGCGGCGGGGTCGACGGTGGGCGGACGCGGCGGCAGGTCGCTTACGGCGTCCGGCACGGGCACCTTGTGGATGCCGTCCGCGGCCGCTTCTATGCAGGCGATGTTCTTGCGCACCACGGCGTCGCCCTTCGAGGCGTACGTCTCCTCGGCGGCGGCCTTCAGGTAGGCGACCGCCTCGTCCGCCGGCAGGATGCCGGAGATGCGGAAGAACGCGGCCTGCATCACGGTGTTGATGCGCGTGCCCATGCCGTTCTCGCGGGCGATCTTCGCCGCGTCGATCACGTAGAAGTTGATCTTCTTCTCGACGATCTCCTTCGCCGTCTCGGCGGGCAGGTGCGCCCACGTCTCCAGCGGACCGTACGGCGAGGCGAGCAGGAACGTGGCCCCCTCGCGGGCGTTCGAGAGCATGTCGTACTTCTGGAGGAAGGAGAAGTTGTGGCAGGCGATGAAGAGCGGCGACTCGCAGAGGTACGGACTCAGGATCGGCTTGGGGCCGAAGCGGAGGTGCGACACGGTGAGGCCGCCCGCCTTCTTCGAGTCATAGACGAAGTAGCCCTGCGCGTAGAAGTCGGTGTGCGCGCCGATGATCTTGATCGAGTTCTTGTTCGCGCCCACCGTGCCGTCGGAGCCGAGGCCCCAGAACACGCACTCGTGGCGGCCGGGGTGGACGATGTGGTAGCCCTTCGCGGGCGGGAGGGAACGGCCCGTCACGTCGTCGTCCACGCCGAGCGCGTAGCCGTCGAGCGGCGCCTTCGCGTCCATGTTGTCGAACGCGGCCTTCACGTGGCCGGGCGAGAACTCCTTGCCGCCGAGGCCGTAACGGGCGGCGAACACGGCAGGGCGCTTGAATTTCGCCGCGCCCGTGCGGCAAGCGCGGTCCACCGCGCCGAGCACGTCGAGGTAAAGCGGCTCGCCCTCGCTGCCGCACTCCTTCGTGCGGTCGAGGACGGTGATAGCGCGGACGGTCGCCGGCAACGCGGCGACGAGGGCCGAGGTGTCGAACGGACGGTATAGCCGCACCGTGACGACGCCCACCTTCTCGCCCGCCTGCACGAGCGCGTCCACTGTCTCGCGGACGGTCTCGGAGCCGGACCCCATCACCACGATCACGCGCTCCGCGTCGGGCGCGCCGTGGTAGTCGAAGAGGTGGTAGGCGCGTCCGGTCAGCTCGGCGAAGCGGTCCATCGTGCGCTGCACGATGCCGGGCAGCACGTCGTAGAAGCGGTTCGACGCCTCGCGGCCCTGGAAGTAGACGTCCGAGTTCTGCACGGTGCCGCGGATGATCGGGTGCTCGGGGGAGAGTCCGCGTTCGCGCTGCTCGGCCACGAACCGGTCGTCGATCATCGCGCGGATGGTGGCGTTGTCCACCTGGTCGATCTTCTGCACCTCGTGGGAGGTGCGGAAGCCGTCGAAGAAATGCATGAACGGCACGCGCGACTCGAGCGTCGCCGCATGGGAGATGAGCGCGAGGTCCTGCGCCTCCTGCACGCCCGAGGAGGCGACCATCGCGATGCCCGTCTGGCGGCACGCCATCACGTCCGAATGGTCGCCGAAGATGCACGTGCCGTGCACGGCGAGCGCGCGGGCGGCCACGTGGAAGACGGCCGG
>CAMPAF010000390.1 GCA_946631535.1 uncultured Verrucomicrobiota bacterium | reverse complement strand
AAGGCCGCGCACGACGCGCGCCTGAAGATCATCGACTTCATGGAGTCCGTCATCCCCGCGCCGCGCGCCGAGCTGAACAAGTACGCGCCGCGCATGGAAGTCGTCAAGATTCCCGCCGACAAGATCGGCGCGCTCATCGGCAAGGGCGGCGAGACGATTCGCGGCATCTGCGAGACGACGGGCGCCCAGATCGACATCGAGGAGGAAGGCGACTTCGGCATCGTGTCGATCTTCGCCACGTCCACCGAGATGATGGACGCCGCCAAGAAGGCGGTGGAGGGCGTCACGGCCGAGGCCGAGCCCGGCAAGACGTACGACGGCACCGTCACTGGCATCAAGGAGTTCGGCGCGTTCGTCGAGATCCTGCCTGGCATCGACGGGCTCTGCCACATCTCCGAGCTCAGCGACAAGCGCGTGCCGAACGTCGAGGCGGTGTGCAAGGTCGGCGACAAGATGCGCGTCAAGTGCATCGGCGTGGACGACCGCGGCCGCATCAAACTCTCGCGCCGCGAGGCGATGCGCGAGGCCGACGCCGCCGCGCAGCAGGCGTAACGCAACCAGCCGCAAGGCAAAACCAAGCCCCGGAGCCCGTAGCCCCGGGGCTTGTTGGCAAGAAGGAAGATTGGCATGATTGACGTTTCACGGAGAATGTTCCTGGCTGGCGCGGCGGGGAGCGGCGCACGATTTCTGTTGGGAGGGTCGCGCTCGAGCGTAGCCGCCGAGACGGCGGCTCCCCATATGGAAAGCCGCCATCTTGGCGGCGGTGAACCCCACCTAATCCTCGGCGTCTTGAGCGACATCCACATCTACGACGAGAAGCAGGTGCCGGTGTTTGAGCGGGCGCTGGAGTTCTTCCGCGACCGCAAGGCCGACGGCGTGATCATCGCGGGCGACATGGCGGACCGTGGGCTTGTGGACCAGCTGGAGCTCGTGGGGAAGGCGTGGTTCAAGGTGTTTCCCGAGAACCGGCGCCCCGACGGCCAGCCGATCGAGAAGCTGTTCGTCTACGGCAACCACGACGTGCTGGGACACGACTACGGCGACACGCCGAAGACGCTGGCGGCGAAATATCCCGACGAGGCGACGCGGGCGGCGCACCGCATCGCCACGGACCGCAAGGCCGTGTGGGAGCGCGTGTTCAAGGAGCCGTGGGCGGGCGTGTACGCGAAGCAGGTGAAAGGCTACACGTTCATCGGCTCGCACTGGGGCTACGAGAAGGAACTGGAGGCTTTCCTGAAGGCAAACGAGTCCAGGCTGGGGTTGAAGGGCAAGAAGCCGTTCTTCTACGCGCAGCACCCGCATCCCGGCGACACGGTGCAGGGCCCGTGGGCGTGGGGACACGACAAGGGCGTGGCCACGCGCGCGCTGTCCGCCTACCCGAACGCCGTGGCGTTCTCCGGCCATTCGCACTATTCGCTCACGGACGAGCGGTGCGTCTGGCAGGGCTCGTTCACGTCCATCGGCACCTCGTCGCTCTCCTACATCTTCGCGCAGTACTGGCGCGAGAACGGCGAGAACCACGACAACGTCCTCATGCAGATGCCGCTCCTGCCCGAACACCTCGGAAAGCAGGGGATGCTCGTGTCGGTGCATGACGACAAGCTCGTGATCGAACGGCGCGAGTTCCTGGGCGGAGAGAAGGTGGGTCCCGACTGGCACGTGCCACTGACCGGGCAGCGGGAGTTCGCGTTTGACGTGCGCGGACCGAAGATGGTCGCGCCGGAGTTCGAGTCCGGAGCGGCCGTGACCGTGACGCGCGGCATGGGAAAGGACCGGCGTGGCACGGCTACGGAACAGGTGACGGTGCATTTCCCGGCGGCGAAGCCCTCGGCGACGTCGCGCGTGTACGACTACGAGGTGCAGGCGTTCGCCTACCACGAGGACGTCGACTATCCCGTCGCGTCGAAGCGCGTCCTCTCCGAGAGCTTCCACATGCCGCCCACGCGCGAGGCGACGAAGGGGACGTGCGTGTTTGCCGTTTCCGAACTGCCGAAAGGCAAGACGGTGCGTTTCGTCGTGCGCCCGACAGAATGCTATGGACACAAAGGCCTGCCGATCACGTCGGCGCCCGTGGACGTGTAGTGCGGTGAGTCGTCGTTTCAATCGAATGGCTGCGCTGTGCGCGGTTTAGGCAAAGTCCTTCATCGAGAACGCGCCGCGCGAGGGCGCCTGCAGGAACTCGTTCGCCTCGGGACAGTTGGTGAAGCGCCCAGCCGCCGGGTCGAAGCGCAGCTCGCGGTTGGGGAAGCGCAGACCGATCGCGCCTACCAGCAGCGCCTGCGTGAACGGCGCGGCGTACGCCATCTTGCTGCCGCACGCCTGCGGATCGCCTGCCTTCGCGGCGTCGACGAACTCCTTGAAGTGGCTGTGGAAGGTTAGGCCCTTCAGCGCGGCCGCTCCCGCACGCTGCATCTCCTTCGTCCCCGCGTTCCACTCGTGGTTGGCGGCGATCACGAGCGGGTTGCCGCCGCTCCACACCACGCCATTGAATGCGCCCTTCGTGCCGATGAAGAGGAGGCCGTTGTCGCCGAACGCGTACTTCGGATGGACACCAGCTGGAAGGGGAGGCGTCTGGCTGTCGTTCATCCACGTGAACTTCACGGCGCGCGGGCATTTCGGCGTGGGCGCGAACGTCATCTCGATCTTCGCGCGTCCCGGAAACGCCGCCACCACGGGCTCGTCGCAGATGCCCTTTACCGACACGGGCGGCCCCCAGCCGAACGCCTCGAACGCAGGATCCGCGTTGTGGATCGCCATGTCGCCGATCGCGCCCGTGCCGTAGTCCCACCAGCCACGCCACTTGCGCGGCGCGAGGAGCGGCGAGCAGGGATGCTCCGGCCCCGGACCCAGCCACACGTCCCACGACGCGGCCGTGAAGCCCCGGTCGAACGTGCCCGCCGTCGGATACTCCTTCGGCGCGGGAGTCCAGAAACGGCCCGGACGGTCCGTCCAGCAGACAACCTCCGTCACCTCGCCGATGATGCCCGTCTCGGCGAGGATGCGGTACGCCTTGCCGCGCGGATGGTGCTGGTTGCCCATCTGCGCCACCACGCCCGT
>CAMPAF010000389.1 GCA_946631535.1 uncultured Verrucomicrobiota bacterium | reverse complement strand
CTCGCGCTTCCCTAATTTGTTGATGAGGTAGTTGCAAACCCCTCTTTCGTGCCATTCGCGAGTCAAGCCACGCGGCCTGCCAGAACTCGCAAAATAACAACTGGAAGGATTCAGCGTAATCATTATGCCAAATCCGCGCTTCCGGCGCAAGGGAGTTGTTCAATTCCTCATTTAGCCCATTAAGGGGGGCAGGCCCCAAGCATTAAGGGGACAGGCCCCAAGAGGGGATGCTCCCGTCGTTTCAGGGATCGCCGGAAGTCAACGGAAAATAATCGTCAGGCCATTTGAATAGGAAAGGCGCAGGGTCCCGCCCACGTTGGACAGGTGCCTTCCGCGCGGCAGGGCGGAGGATACTGCCGGCACGCCGGACACGCCCGTCGCAAGGACGATCGCGTCGCCGTTCTCGGGATTTTCCGGCACGGCGCCCTCGATCACCACCGTCCGCCCGTCGAGCGAGACGGCGTCCGTCGGGGACAGCACACCCGTCGCGCCGTCCGACAGGCGCCAGGTGAGCTCCGCCGACGCGAGATGCGCGGCGTCCGTGCGGAACACGCCGCCCGCGAACGCGAAGCGGCGCGACGCGCGGCTGTCCGTGCCCGTGAAGGACACCGTTCCCGCACCGCCGCACACGATCTCTCCCGTCCCGGAGAACGTACCCGTGAAGTTGACCGTTCCGGCGGCGTTCTGCGCCGCCAGCGTGACGTCGCGGGCAAGCGACACGTCGCTCGCGAACGTGCAACTGCCGTCCACGGCCGTCCAGGCGCCCAGCGTGGAGGTGCCCGTGGAGAGGTTGTCCGTCACGCGCACGGCGTTCGTGACCGTAACGTTGTTCGCGCCGATCAGGCAGGCGACGGACGGCTGGTCCTCCGGCTCGGGCGAGAACGAGAGGAGATGGTTGGCGTGGTTCATCGTGAACGGGAACGGGAACGAATGCACGCCGTCGTTGAAGTCCTCGCGCGGGTAGAGGTAGAACGTGCGCCCGGCGTACTTGCCGCCGGCGACCTTCACGCGGATGCCGTGCCGCACCTCGGAGGACTCGTCGAGCTCAGGCGCGCGCGTCCAGGTGAGGCCGTTGTTCGAGACCACGTAGATGCCGTTGCGGTTCTGCTGGTCGCTCGCCGGCTCGTTGACGAGGACCCGGTCGCCGTCCTTCGGCTTGACGCCGTCGACTGACGGGTTGTAGCCGCTTTGGAACGTGTAGACGCCGTCGGCCCACGAAAATTTGGAGGAGTTGCTCCTCAGCTGCATCAGCGTCTCCATGTAGTGCTGCACGTCGTCGAAGCGTGCCGGGACGATGCCGCCCACGTCAATCCGCCCCGTTCCCGGCGCGCCCGTGTGGGAGAGCACGAGCGTTCCGCACCGGACGCTGAAGCCGTTTGGCAACCTGTAGTTGTTGTGCGTCACCTCCACCGTTCCCTGCCCCAGCACCTCGATTGGGACGGAGAGCGTGTCGTCCGTCTGGTTCCAGTCCTGCAAGATCGAACCGGTGAAGTGGAGCAAGCCCCCGGCGGGAGTCGCCATGCGAATCTGGTGCTCCTTGGGGAACTTGCCCGCGATCACGATGTTGTCAATGCCCGAAGCGGTGAACGTGGCCTCGCCGGGCTCGTCCAGGCCGAGGATCAGAATCATGCTGGGGTTGTGGCTGGCCGCACCCAGCGACGTCTCGGTGTATCCCGGCGCGTTCACCACGATCTTTCCGTTCATCGTGATGCCGTCTTTGAGCAAAAGCCCCGCCACGGAACCCGGCACCTGCCGGCTGACGTTGTAGCCCAGTCCCACCGAGAACGCGTTGTTCGGACCGAGCGCGTTCTGAGACGCCAGCACGATCGTCCCGTACTGGATCTGGATGCGCGGGTCTGTCTGCGTGATGCCACCGCTGGGGTTCGACATGGCCGACGCGTCGACGTCCAGTACGATCCGCGAGGCTTCCGGACGGAACGCCCCGACGTAGGCGCCGAACGGATAGCTCGAATCGGCGACGTTCGCCATCCACGAACCGAACCTCACTCCCCTGCTGACCGTCCCCGTCCACGTTCCGGCCAACGTGGTCGTCTGCTCCCATGTGCAGTATCTGGTTGCCGTGGAGAACGTGATTGAATTATCGCCCGTGGACGAAAAGTCGATGTCCTGCGTGATGGTGCGCGCTCGGGGCACCGTGGACTCAGTATCCTCAAAAATCGACATCCCTGGACCATTCGAGTTCTTCGCCAGGCCGTCTATCGTGGCGGACACGAAACTAACGGCCCCGTCGCCAAACGGCTTGACGTGGTCAACGTCCGCCTGCAATTGAAGTTGCGTGTTGGTGACGATCCGCCCCTTGAAGCCAGTCGCGCTCCCGGACACGTAGCGAAGTGCCTGCTGGCCGGCGATGGTCCAGACCACGTCCGCTTCCGCGAAGAGGTCGCCGCTGATGAAGAGGGCGCGCTTGCCGACGCCATCGCTGTGGGCGTGCATCTTCCACGTCTGGGAAGCCGCCAACCCCACGTCGATGGCAAACCAGGGGAATCCGCCCCAATTCGACTTGTTGGCCGGATACAGGCTCATCGCGAAACCGCCCGCGCCGATGGTGAGCCGCGGCTTCACGTTGCCGTAGTCGGCCAAGGCGACGCCCTTGAACTGGCAGTGCTGCATTTGGTTGTTCCACACTTCCTCGACGACAAGCGAACGGCAGGCGACCTGGTGATGTATCTCAAGCGTGAGCCGCGACGTCCCCTGCGCGGTACCGTCGCCCTGATCCATCTGGATCACGATGTCCGTGTTCTCCGCGTCGTCGACGGGGACCGTCCCCTCCTCCCAGTTGTTCGGGTCCTCCCACGACAGCGTGGCCGAACTGCTCGCGGCGGGATAGCCGAGCTGAGACAGCCTCTTGAAGTGCCATGTGCCGGCAACCGCAGAACCCGCCATCGCGGCAACCAGCACGAGGACGGTTAAGTTCATTCGCTTCATGTCTCTGCTCCGAGGTAATTTGAGGTTGTTGCAAAACCCTCTTTCGTGCCATCTGCGAGCCAAGCCACATGGCCTGCCAGAACTCGCAAAATAACAACTGGAAGGATTCAGCGCAAC
>CAMPAF010000388.1 GCA_946631535.1 uncultured Verrucomicrobiota bacterium | reverse complement strand
CGGGAACGTGTAGACGCGCTTGCGGATGTCCATGAAGCGCATCGCCATGTCCATGAAGTCCGCCTCCGGGTGCTCGTAGAGGACCCACATGATCTTGGCGGCGTCCATCGCGGAGCCGCCGCCGACGGCGATGATGACGTCGGGCTGGAAGCCCTCCATCAGGTGCGCGCCCTCCTTGGCGCACGCGAGCGTGGGGTCGGGCGCGACGTTGGAGAACGTCGTGAACTGGATGCCCTGCGCGGCGAGGGCCTTCTCGACGGGCTTGGTGTAGCCGTTCTTGTAGAGGAAGGAGTCGGTGACGATGAACGCCTTCCTCTTCCCGAGGACGGGGCCCATCTCGCGGAGCGCCACCGCGAGGCACCCCTTCTTCTGGTACACCTTGTCCGGCGCGCGGAACCAAAGCATGTTTTCCCTTCTCATGGCCACGGTCTTGATGTTGAGCAGATGTTTGACGCCGACGTTCTCGCTGACGGAGTTGCCGCCCCAGCTGCCGCACCCGAGGGTGAGCGAGGGGGCGAGGGAGAAGTTGTAGAGGTCGCCGATGCCGCCGTGCGAGCTCGGGGTGTTGACGAGGATGCGGCAGGTCTTCATCCGGTCGCGGAAGAGCGCGATCTTCTCCGGCTCGCCGGTCTCGTCGACGTAGAGCGAGGAGGTGTGGCCGAAGCCGCCGTCCGCCACGAGGCGCTCGGCCTTGGCGAGCGCGTCGGCGAAGTCCTTGGCGCGGTACATCGCGAGGACGGGCGAGAGCTTCTCGTGCGCGAACTCCTCGGAGAGCTCGACGCTCTCGACCTCGCCGATGAGGATCTTCGTGTCCTCGGGGACCTCGAAGCCGGCGAGCTTCGCGATGGTGACGGGCTTCTGCCCGACGATCTTCGCGTTGAGCGCGCCGTTGATGAGGATCGTCTTGCGCGTCTTCTCGGTCTCGGCCGGCGAGAGCAGGTGGCAGCCGGACTTGGCGAAGAGCGCGCGGACCTCGTCGTAGACGCCGTCCAGCACGATCACGCTCTGCTCGGAGGCGCAGATCATGCCGTTGTCGAACGTCTTGGAGTGGATGATCGAGGCGACGGCGAGGTCCAGGTCGGCCGTGTCGTCGACGATCGCGGGCGTGTTGCCGGCGCCGACGCCGAGGGCGGGCTTGCCGGAGGAGTAGGCCGCCTTCACCATGCCGGGGCCGCCGGTGGCGAGGATGATGTCCGCCTCCTTCATGAGCAGGTTCGTCTTCGGGAGCGACGGGGCGTCGATCCAGCCGATGATCCCCTCGGGCGCGCCGGCGGCGACCGCCGCGTCGAGCACGGTCTTCGCGGCCGCGGCCGTGCAGACCTTGGCGCGGGGGTGGGGGCTGATGACGATGCCGTTGCGGGTCTTGAGCGCGAGCAGGCACTTGAAGATCGCCGTCGAGGTCGGGTTCGTCGTCGGGATCACCGCGCCGACGAGGCCGATCGGCTCGGCGACGCGCTGGACGCCGGCGGCGGCGTCCTCCTCCACGACGCCGCAGGTCTTCGTGTCGCGGTAGGCGTTGTAGATGTATTCGGAGGCGAAGTGGTTCTTGATCACCTTGTCCTCGAGGACGCCCATGCCGGTCTCCTCGACCGCCATGCGCGCCAGCGGGATGCGCTCGCGGTTGGCGGCGAGCGCGGCGGCGCGGAAGATCGCGTCGACCTTCTCCTGCGGGAACGTGGCGTATTCCTTCTGCGCGGCGCGGACGCGCGCGAGCATCGCCTCCAGTTCGGAAATGCCGCAGTCGGGCTGCGGCGCGGCCGGCGCGGGTGCCGGCGACCTGTCGTTTTCGTTCATGTCGTTCGTGGGGGGCGTTCCGCCGCCCGGGACACCCCCGTTCGCGCGGAACGGGGAAAGAGGCTATCAAAAATCGAATCGATAGTCAAGTATCGATTTACGCAAGCCGCCAGCGAAGGGGGGATTCCCTCTTCGTGGCGAGGTGTGGTAGGATTCCGCCCATGAGCGAGATGCTGGACATCGTGGATGAGGACGGTGTGCCGACCGGGCGTACGGTCGACCGCGAAGCCGCGCACCGGGACGGGATTCTGCACCGCACGTCGCATGTGTGGATTGTTCGGCTCGGACCGAACGGGCGGGCCCAGGTGCTGGTGCAGAAGCGCGCGGCGGACAAGGACTCGTTCCCGGGGTGCTGGGACATCTCGAGCGCGGGACACATCCCCGCCGGCGACGACTGGGTGACGTCCGCCCTGCGCGAACTGCGGGAGGAACTGGGCGTCGAGGCGAAGCCGGAGGATCTCCAATGGCTCGGGATACACCGGGTCGAACATGACGGCGACTTTCACGGCAAGCCCTTCCGCAACCGCCAGGTGAGTGCGGTGTTCGTCCTGCATCTGGACAAGCCCGCGAACGAGTTCCAGATCCAGACCTCCGAAATCGAAGCCGTCGAATGGACCGATCTCGACGACTGCATCCAGGCCGTCCGCAGGCGTGCGCTCCCGAACTGCATTTCCCTGAAAGAGCTGCGTTGGATCAAAAAGAAGGTTTGGCTCTATCCGCCGGGGGAAGGCCCCTTCCGTTCGCGCGGCTACACGGCCTTCAAATGGCTTGTCGCCGGACTGTGCCTCAACTTTCCCGTTTGGTACGTCCTGGCCCGTTGCGTCCAGGACTACAACTCCCCCCTCCATCGCCATCCCATCGTTCTCCTCTACCAATTGATCGGACTGCCCCTGGTGATGACGATTTGGGGAGCGCTCCACCCCCGCGTCTATCGGAAGCTGCCCAATGCATTCTTCGGTTCCCTCACGATCTTCCTGTTCATCGTGGCCCTCTTCTTCCATCTTCCCGTTCTTTTCATAACCGGATGGACCATCCATCCGCCGCAATACGGATGGTGACGGCAGGATCTTCTGAGTCCGCCAGATTATCCATAAACTCCCAATGTCCACCAATCGGCAATGTCATCAATGACAATGCCAAAGGAATCGGGCGCATTCATCCTTCAGCATTGAACCCGCACCCCGCCACGAACGCGCCCGACCCCCACGCGGCCTCCGCGGAGGGTGCGAAGGAGCCCGCCCCGTGAAACCCTCCTGCCCGCGAGCGGCGAAGCCGCGACA
>CAMPAF010000387.1 GCA_946631535.1 uncultured Verrucomicrobiota bacterium | reverse complement strand
CTCGGCAAGATCGACCTCGCCGACAAGTTCGTCGCCATCAAGCTCCACTTCGGCGAGGCCGGCAACATGAGCTACCTGCGTCCGAACTGGGTGAAGACGCTCGTGGACTTCGTGCGCGAACGCGGCGGCCGTCCCTTCCTCACGGACGCCAACACGCTCTACGTCGGCCAGCGCAAGCACGCGCTCGACCACATCGACATCGCCTACGAGAACGGATTCACCCCCTTCTCCACGGGCTGCCACATCATCATCGCCGACGGACTCAAGGGCACGGACGACGTGGCCGTCCCCCTTCCCGACGGCAAGTACGTGAAGGAGGCCTACATCGGACGCGCGCTCGTGGATGCCGACGTGATCATCTCCCTCACGCACTTCAAGTGCCACGAGATGACCGGCATCGGCGGCGCACTCAAGAACCTCGGCATGGGCGGCGGGTCGCGGGCCGGCAAGAAGGCCATGCACTCGAGCGTCCATCCCCAGGTGGAGCAGTCCAACTGCATCGGATGCGGCAAGTGCACGAAAGAGTGCGCTCATGGCGCATGCACCGTCGAGAAGAACGCAAAAGGCCGCCGCGTCGCCTCCATAGACCCCGAGAAGTGCGTCGGATGCGGCCGCTGCATCGGCGCGTGCAACCGCGATGCCATCGTTACCGACTTTGGCGAGCCGTGCACGGTGATGCATGGAAAGATCGCCGAATACACGGCGGCGGTCGTGCGCGGCAAGCCCGCGTTCCACATCTCGTTCGTATGCGACGTCTCGCCGCACTGCGACTGCCACCCGATGAATGACGCACCGCTCGTTCCCGACATCGGCATGGCCGCGTCCTTCGACCCGGTGGCGCTCGACAAGGCATGCGCCGACCTCTGCAACGCCGCCCCCGTGATGCCGAACTGCAGCCTGGCTGGCCAGGACACGCATGGCGACATCTTCGCCACAATGCACCCTGTCACGCGCTGGCAGGATGCCATCTCCGAAGGCGAACGGATGGGTCTCGGCTCCGGCGACTACAAGCTTGTGAAGATCTAGGCCGCTCACCTCGTCATTGCTTATCCGCGATTGTGCCGCAGAAGCCGCCGGAGGTGGACATCTTCACGGCGAGCACGTCGCCCTTGCGGACGGTACGGGTCTCACGGCGGTAGCCTCGCGGGACGGAGGCGTCCGCCAGGTCGTCCGTCAGGAGCGTGAGGACGTAGTCGCGGCCGGGCGCGAGGAAGTCAAGGGTGATCGAGGTCTCGTGGGCGGCGTCGCCCGTGAGCCCGCCGATGTAGAACGCATCGCCCTTGCGCCGGACGACCGTGAGGTGGCGGGCGATCTCCGCGTCGAAGACGAACGTCTCGTCGTAGTTCCACGGCAACGCACGCAGAAACTCGACGGCGGCGGAATCCTTCTCCACGAGGTTCCTGATGCTGCCGCGCATCACGGCCGTGGCGCCGGGATAGACGGCGAACATGGCGAGCTTGTGGAGCTTGGTGGCGCCGGCTTTGCCGGCGTTGAAGAGCGCGGGGGTGTAGTCGAACGGACCGCAGAGGCAGCGCGTGAACGGCAGGGTCACGTCCTGGCGGACGGGATGGTTGCCTTCCTCGCCGCCGCCGCCTTCGGTGATCATGAGGTTAGGCCACGTACGCTCGATGCCGTCGGGGAGCTGGAGGTCGTGGATGTCGAGCCACAGGCGGTGCTTGGCGGCCACGGCTACGAGGCGGCGGATGAAGTCGGTGGTGGCCTGGGAGCCGTAGCCGACGAAGCCGGGCTTGAGTCCGACGACTCCCCATTTGGCGTAGGTGGCGAAGAGGGCGTCGAGGTCGACGTTCTCGAGGATCGCGCCGTGCACGTAGAGGCAGAGTCCGAGGCCGTGCGCGCGCAGCTCGGAGACGATCTTCGGCATGTCCATCTCCACGCCGGTGCGGCCGCTGTACGACCAGTACGGGTGGTAGGGAACCGTCCCGACGGCCGTGGTGAACGGATCGGCGCGGGAGTTCTCGACCCAGGTGGCGTCCGACTTCTTCTCCGGATGGCGGGAGAGGTAGGTGGCGCGGTCGTCGTCGGTCCAGGGACATTCGGTGCCGTACCAGCCCCAGTCGATCTGGATGTACTTGGCGCCGGTGGCGGCGGCGGACTGGGCGGCGGCGACGATCTCGTGGGTGCGGAGCTCGAAGTTGCCAAGGTCGGACACGCAGAAGCCGGGCTTGATCCACGACGGGTCCGCGATGGCGCAGGGCGGATTGAGGTTCTCCACGAGATAGGCCCGCGCGACGAGCTCGGCGGGCGTGGCGGCAAGGGCCACGGCGCGCCAGGGGGTGAGCGTCTCGCCGCGGCCTTCCTTCACGCCCATCGCAAAGCGGGGGGAGAGGATGCCGCGTTCGGCGTGGACGTAGCTGCGGGGGTAGTGCTCGACATGCGCCTCAAAGATGCTGGTGTAGGCCACGCCCGGAACCTGGACGGTGAGGGGCATGCGCCAGGCCTTGTCGGGAGAGAGGTCCGCGAGCGGGATGGGGTCTGCGGGGAACGTGGACTCCGTGCCGGGGATGGCCCAGGCGGCGGCACCGGGGGCGAAGCGCCAGTCGGTGCGTTCGCCCGACAGGGAGGAGACCGTGTACGGCTCCATCACGAACTTCGCGCGGACCGCGAACCCCTCGTCGTAGCAGCGGAGGAACAGCGTCTCGGCAGGGGCCCCGTTGTCCGCGCGGCCGAGCTTCACGGAAAGTTCGGTGTAGTTCTCGGGATACTCGCTGCGGAATCCCCAGATCGGCTTCCAGGAGCTGCGCACGGTGCGCAGGTCGGAACGGAGCACGCGCAGGCCGCCCCGCTCCACGCCAAGCGAGGAACGGAAGACGGTCCGTCCGCCGAACGAGACGTCGGCCACGGGACGGCCGCCGTCAAGGGAGAAGACGCAGGAGACGCGTCCGTCGGGGGACGAGAAGGATTTGCCGCTCTCCGCAGAGGCGGCCGCAACGAGGGCGGCCGACGCCTGCAAGAAGATGCTGAAAAGGACTTTTGACGGTGTTTTCATGTTGTTTGATTCCGGGGACTGTCCCCACGTTTTTCTCTACCGTTGGTACTTTGAAACGAAACATGCCGCGTC
>CAMPAF010000386.1 GCA_946631535.1 uncultured Verrucomicrobiota bacterium | reverse complement strand
GTGCGGCTCATTCGTAATGAGCAGGTCGGCGGTTCGAATCCGTTACCTGGCTCCATCTCCACCCCGAAGGCAGAATAGCGGCCAGACATTGGCGCGGACGGCGATGGAACGCCGTCCCTACCGGACAATCACCGTCGTGCCGGAGGAGCGGTCGAGGACGTAGCCGGTCGCGGTCTTCCTGACGGAGCCGGGACCCGTCACGGCAACGGACGCGAAATCGCCTTCGCACGTGCCGAACGAGATGAACGGGAACTGCCCGCGGGCCTCCAGCGCCGTCGAATCCACCTCCAGCGTCGCGCCCGGACCGATCGTCAGCGCGCCCGTGGTCGTTACCGTGCCCACGCCCTGCGGTCCGCACGTGAACCGCACCTTCGCCGCAAGATCCGCGCCGCCCGTGCGCGCGGCCGGCGTGTTCGTGAGCGTCACGTTCGCCGCCGTCACCGAGCCCGCCGGCCCGATCTCCAGCACGCCCGCGCCGTCCTGCGAGACCCACAGCGTCTTCGCCGTCGAGAACGACCCGCCCGCCACGCGGAGCAGGCCCTTCGCGCAGTGGTTCGTCACGGGGCAGACCGTGTAGAGGTTGTACGGCTGGTGGGCGAGCAGGTTCGTCGTCGCGCCGCCCACGAACACGTCGCTTTTTGCGCTCGCCACGCCGTTGGACAGGACGTAGCGTCCTTCGCCGCCGAACGCGCCCAGGATCATCTGGTACGTGGCCGGCTCATGGCGGAACTCGCCGCCCGTCTGCACCACGTCGCCTTCCGCCACGCCGAGGCCGACGCCCGTGTAGTGCGCGCCTGCGTCGTTCGTCACCGCGCCGCCCGCCAGGTTGAGCGTGCCGCGGAAGAACCCGGGCACCGTCAAGTTCGCCACGGTGCCCGCGCCCACGATCAGGCCATGCATCGTCGACCTGGACTCCCAGTTGCCCGTGTTGCGGATGCTGCCGCCGGTCATGTTGACGACGCCCGTCACGCAGTTGACGTCGATGGGCTTCCCGCCCGGCTGCGCCACGCGGAAGCCGTACGCGCCGCCGATAAGCTGCCCGCGCGTCAGGTTCACCTCCGCGTAGCCGTTGACGTAGCCCACGGCGAACGTGTTGGGCGCGTTCAGCGTCTGCGAGGAATTCCAGTTGAGGATCGCGCGGGAATTGGCCGCATTGCAGTTGACGTAGAACATCACCTGCGATCCGGACATGGCGAGCGACGCGTCGTCGTCCACGGTCACCACCGCCGTCTGCCCGGCCTGCGGGGCGATGCGGAAACGCGCCTGCGCGGAGACGCTGTTGGCCACTTCGTCCCACGTCACGTGACCGGACACGGACGCCTGGTCGCGCAGGTGCACCGTCCCGCCGCCGAACGCGCAGCCGTTGTCCTCGTAGCGGATCGACGCGTCGCCCGAGAGCTCCACCGTGCCGCCTTCGTTCAGCCGGAGGAAGTTGTCGCTGAACGTGCCCGTGCGCGCGATCACCAGCCGCCCGCCCGTCATCTCCAGACGTCCGCCCGTAATGCAGTGGAGGCCCCGGAGGACGTTTTGCGAGGCGATCCGCAGCTCGCCCGACGCGATGGCGACCACGCCGGTGTCCGCCCCCGCCCCGGAGGCGACGATCCGCCCGTGCAGGTTCGTCAGGCTCACCGTGCCGCCGGCCAACGTGAGCCGGCCGCCGTCGGCGATGGAGAACGTGGCGTACGTGTCCGCGAAGGACGTTCCGTCCCCGTCGTAGTCCAGGACGCCGCCGTCCTCCACGCGCAGTTCGCCGCCCTTCCCCACGGACAGCACGGCATTCTCGACGGGCAGCCGTCCGCCCGATGCGATCCGCACCTGCGTGGCGCCCGAGCCGTTGGCGACCGTGAGGTTGGTGATGGCCGGCACGAGGGTCGACACCGTCACCGTCTTGGCCTCGCCCGCCCGCGTAAGCGCCGCCGGCGTGTACACGTTCGGCACGCCGTAGTCCCACGCGCCCGTGTCCGTCCACGCGCCGCCCGTCGCGTTCGTCCACGTGGTCGCCCCCGCCTCGATGAGGCGCACCCGGTCGGCGGCGGCGTTCCGCGCCACCTCCTCTGCGGTGAGCAGGCGGTTGTAGAGGCGGAACGTGTAGAACGTCCCCTTGAACGCATTGGCGGGACGCGAGGCGTCGTTTCCGATCTTGTAGGTGGCCGACGCGCTCAGCTTGTTGTCCGCCACGGTCTTGGTTCCCGTGAACGCGAGCGCGCCGTTCTTGTAGAGCTTCTGGCTCGACGCGCTGGAGACGAGCGAAAACGCCGCCGCCTCGCCCGCGACGAGCGTCACGTCCGTGTCGTAGTCCGGATTTCCGTTGTAGTAGAGACGCATCTGCCCGATGGTCTTCTTGCTTGAGTTGTGCTCGATGCCGAAGCCTCCCGTATTCCACGACCCGAAGAAGTTTTCGCGGCTGGTCGTGCGGTTCGGCCGCACCGTGAACTCGAGCGTGAACGTGTTCGAGTTGAGCGCCTGGGCCACCGCCGCGTTGGCCGCCGTCTCGAAGCTCAGGGGATAGCAGTCCGCGGCGTTCACCCAGCCGTTCGCCGTCCACGTGACGGCGGCGTCAGGCGTGGCGTTGCGGTTGTTGCCGGAAAGGTCTGTCCAGGCGGTCGCCGAGGCGTCGTGCTTTCCCGCGCCCGCGTTGTCCGCGCCGTCGTACCACACCACCAGGCCGTCCGTCACGTAGCCGGCGTCGGCCGTCGAGGCCGCCGGCGGCGCGGACGGACGGAACACGGCGTAGACCGTGGCGGGCTCGGAGCAGTCCACGACGACCTCCAGGCCGTCGACGGAGAGGAACGCGTTGGTGTCGCCGCCCCACGCGACGAACTCGTAGCCGGCGTCGGGCGCGAAGGTCAGCGCCAGCGTCGGGGATTCGGCGCTCTGCACGACGTTGGTGGTGAACGAGGCCGCGGCCGCGCCGCCCGCCAGGCTCACCGTGCCGCCGAGTGCGGATGCGGAGACGGTCTTCACGAGGTTCGTCTGCGCGTCGAACGCCCAGCCGTTCGGCAACGCGCACGTCGCGGGGTCCGCGCCGCGGAAGCGCACGGCGTCCACGGCCGCGTTGATGGCCAGCTCGTCCGGCGTGAGCACGCGGTCGTA
>CAMPAF010000385.1 GCA_946631535.1 uncultured Verrucomicrobiota bacterium | reverse complement strand
CCCGCGGCCTGTTCTGCACGGTCGAGACCGACGGCGCGGGGCGCGAGCTGCTCTTCGCGGCGACCAAGCCCGGCAAGGTCCAGGACTACGTCATCTCCGCGCACCTGGACGTCGTGCCGGCCTCGTACGAGGGGCAGTACGCCTTCAAGAACGACAACGGACGGCTCACCGGCCGCGGCGTGGGCGACGACAAGGGCGGTTCGCTCGCCGTCGCGCAGGCGCTCGTCGCGCTGGCCGGGAAGGACGTCTCCGTAGGATGCATCTTCGGCGCTGACGAGGAGCTGGGCGGCTTCACGACCACGTGGATGGTCGAGAAGAAGGGGTACCGTCCACGCCGCATGGTCATCGTCGTGGACAGCGCCTACGCCAAGATCGGCTACGCGACGAAGGGCCAGCTCATGGTGAAGGCCACGCTGAAGGGCAAGGGCGGGCATTCGTCCGCCCCGTGGAAATGCGAAGACCTCATCACGCGCCTCTCCGCGGCCGTCGTGAAGATCGAGGAGGAGTGGTACCGGCGCCATCCGCTGGCGGACGGCGAAGACCACTGGTCGGACGTCCTGACGCCCACGATCATCAAGTCGGAGGGCACCGCCCTCAACCGCATTCCGTCCGAGGTCTGGGTCAACTTCAACCTGCGTTCGGTCCGGCCCGAGGCGAAGGACGAATGCGTCCAGCTCGTCAAGGAGATCACGAAGGGCGAGGTCGAGGTCGTGCGCTACTCGCCCCCGTGCGTGAGCGACGGGAACGACCCGTACGTGCAGCGCCTCAAGAAGGCGATGGAGGCTGAGCTCAAGAAGCCGGTTCCGCTTGAGCGCATGCCGTTCGCCACGGACGCCCGCTGCTTTGTCTCCTGCGGCGTGCCGGTCGTCAACGTCGGCCACGAGCACGGCGACTCCCACGGGGCGACCGAGTGGGCGGACGCGGATTCCATCGATGTCGTGACGCGCTATCTCACGGCGTTCTTCCTGGGCGAATACGGAATCAAGTGAGCAAAGGGAAAGGCGGTCGGAAATGTTAGGCTCATCTCTTCTCGCGGCGGCGCTGACCCTCACGGCCGGCGGCGACGCGTTCATGGTGCAGGGCTTCCCTCAGGAATACACGCCCGACAAGACGCTGACGGAGTGGATCGGCAGCGGCGACGCGCGGCTCGTCAACTTCGAGACCGTCGTGAACGACGGGACGTGCCGTCTGGCGGCACTGAAGCGCACGTCGGCTGAGTTCGGCACGCAGTTCAACCTTCGCACGGACGGCATCATCGAAGTGCCCCTCCCGCCGGCAAGGTAGACGAATGAAGGCATACCGCTGTTCTGGGCGTAATAAAGGAATTGGAAAATGAGCCTCTTTGCAGACAAGGAAACCGATCGACGCTTTTCGCGGATACAATGGCGGATGCTCTTCGCCACGATGATCGGCTACACGCTCTTCTACTTCATGCGGAAGAACTTCAGCTTCGCCATGCCGGGGCTGGAGCAGGACTGCGGCATCTCAAAGGCGATGCTCGGCAACTTCCTCTTCGCCGGCGGCATCGTCTACGGCATCTCGAAGTTCCTGAACGGCATCGTCGGCGACAGGTGCAACTCGCGCAAGATGCTGTGCTTCGGGCTGCTCGCATGCACGCTCGTGAACGTCGCGTTCGGCTTCGCGCCGCAGATTGCCGCGTGGTTCGGGGGAGGGACGCGCTCCTGCGCGTCCGCGGCGGACGCAGGTTCGTCGTCGGTCGCCCTCGCGTGGACGTTCGGCATCCTGCTGGTGCTCAACCAGTTCTTCCAGGGAACGGGCTTCCCGCCGTGTGCACGGCTGATTGCGTTCTGGGTGCCGCCGAACGAGTTGGCCACGAAGATGAGCGTGTGGAACACGTCGCACTCAATCGGCGGCGGACTGGTGGCGAAGGTGTGCGGCGTCATCATGGGGCTTGGCGTGATCGGCGCCGCGAACCAGGGCGTAGGGATGTGGCGGTGGTGCTTCTGGAGCATGGCCGCGCTTGGATTCCTCGGTCTCGTCCTGATGTGGCTGTGGTTGCCCGGTACGCCGAAGGAGGAGGGGTTGCCGGATCTTCCCGGAACGGAATCGGGAGGGGCGCGCTCCCGCGCGACCGCCGCCGAGACGGCGGCTCCCCATGCGGACGCGCAGGAGCGCGTCCATCCCGAGAGGCCTTCGGCCATGCGCATGGTCTTTCTCAATCCCGTCATCTGGATGCTGGGGCTCTGCAACTTCGGGATCAACGCGACGCGCGCGCTGGTGGCGGACTGGGGTCCGACGCTACTTCAGGAGGCGAAGGGACTCTCCTCAAGCGACGCCGGCACCGTGATCATGCTATTCGAGTTCGCGGGCATCGCGGGCATGCTGTTCGCCGGATGGGCCACCGATCGGCTGTTCGGCGGACGCGCCCCGCGCCTGTGCGTGTTCCTGATGGCGCTGACGGCAGGACTGCTGGCGGCATTCTGGTTCCTGCCCACGGGCGGGTGGACGAAGTATCTGGCGATGGGATCGCTCTGCCTGGCCGGGTTCTGCCTCTACGGGCCGCAGGCGCTCACGGGCGTGACGGCCACGAATACCTCCACCAAGGTGTTCGCCGGCACATCCATCGGCTTCATCTCGCTCTTCTCGTACATCGGCGTGTCGGTGAGCGGCAAGGTGTGCGGCTCGCTCGCGCAGGCCTCGCACGGCTGGTTCCAGCCGGTGATGGCGATCATCGGCGTGGCGGCCGTCGGCTGCGTACTCTTCATCTGCCTGTGGAACGTGCGCGCCAACAGCTACGGAGATTCCTAGTGGGCGGCGCGCCAATTCGATGTCGATGACTCATGTCCGGCGCTTCATTGCAGGGAACAATTCGATGAAAAGGATGCTGCTTCTGGTTGCCTCGCAATACGCGGTTTTCATGACTTCGCTCTTCGGCGCGACTGTCATCACCACGCGCGAAGGGCTCGTCGCCGTCGCGGATGACCTCGCCGGATCTTACGAACTCCGCGCGGACATCGACCTCGGCGGGGCGGACTGGACGCCTATCGGCAACAATTCGGCGCCGTTCACCGGCTCGCTCCACGGCAACGGCTACGCCATCCGCAATCTCTTCTGCACGAACAGCCTGTCGGGCGCCGACTAT
>CAMPAF010000384.1 GCA_946631535.1 uncultured Verrucomicrobiota bacterium | reverse complement strand
GAGCGGCGAATACCGCATCGTCGTTCCGGCGAACTCGCGTGCGTCGTCCGTGACGCTCAGGAAACTGACGCTTGTCGGACCCGTGAAGAAGGACGCTCCGGCGCTCAAGTTGTCGCGCGACGTCACGCTGACGCTCTCCGGCGAAAACGCCCTGACCGGGGACGGCCAGTATTCCGCCGGCATCGAAGTGGCCTCGACGGCGACGCTCACGGTCAAGGGCGACGGCTCGCTCTCCGCGACCGGCGGCAAGAACGCGGCGGGCATCGGCTCGGCGGGCGGCGTCGCATCTCCCGGCAAGATCAAGATCGAGGGCGGCACCGTCGTCGCGCAGGGCGGCGAGAAGGCGGCGGGCATAGGCGGCGGCGTGTCGTCGAACCTCCAGGCGGACGGCATTGTTATCTCCGGCGGAAACGTTATGGCGACGGGCGGCGCGAGCGCGGCTGGAATCGGCTCCGGTAATACGAGAGATGCCATTCCTGCCGGTGCTGTGAAGATATCCGGCGGCACGGTTCTTGCGACAAAGGGAGGCAACCCCACCGGGAACTTCGGCGACCTCATCATGAGTGGCAACGCGAACTCTGTAAGCGGAGACGGGTCCGACAAGTCGTTCGTGATCACGGGCGGTAGCGTTCACGGAATGAACACCGATGCGAAGCCGAATCCCGTCGACGCGGACGGCACGAAGCTCTGCTATCTGCTCTTCACGAACCTGACCGTCGGCGCGGAAGTTTCGCTCGTTTCCTCTGACATTTCCGCGACTTACGGGATGAATGACGTGGTTGCCGATTCCACGGGTTCCGTCTGTCTGTGGCTGCCGTCTACGAATCTGGTGCGTGTCGTGAACGTGAACGGACTGTACTTCAATGCCGGCGGCGCGACGAACAACGTGTTCGATGCCGCGTCGGGTTCCGCCGAGCCCGGCGACAGCCGACAGGAGGGCTCCAAGACCGCCTGGCGCGTCACGCTGCTGCAGCTGACGGCCGGCGCGACCGTGTCGATTTCAGGGCTTGAACCGCACGCAAGTACCGCGATGGCGGATGCGTCCGGCGAAGCGTTCGTGTATCTGCCGGACGGGGTCTACTCGTTCACTGTCGGAGGCAAGCCGTGGGCCGTGGCGGTGTCCGGCGGGCCGACTGTCGCGCATCGCGTCACCGGCGTGTGCGTGAACGGCGAGGATGCTGGCTTCCTGCAGGGCGACGGCTGGGCGTACAATGCCACGAACGGAGTCCTGTCGCTGTCTGCCGCAGGGCCGTACGTCCTTGACGGAACGAACACTGAAGGCACGGTGCGAGTGCGCGTCGAGACGGACGCTTCCGTGACGCTCTCAAATCTCTGCCTCAAGGCCAAGGCGAACCGCCGCACGCCGTTCGCCATCGCGTCGAACGTGACGGCGCGCGTCTGGTTCACCGGCACCAACACCCTCGAATCGGGAAAATACTGCGCCGCGATCGAGGTGCCCGGCCCCTCCGATCTTGAAATCGGCGGCGACGGCTGGCTCCACGCGAAGGGCGGCGCCTGCGACGACGACTGGGGCTGCGCCGCGATCGGCGTCAGCGACGGGATGTATCTTGCGTTTGGGCACGGCATCACCGTGACCGGCGGCAACATTGTCGCGCTCAGCGGCGCGGTTGGAACTGTGAGCGGAATCGACGATCCGGTTATCTCCGGCGGAAACATCTTCATTGGCCGACATCCGAACTATGACCACCACGTGCTTGCGAATTCCGGCGCGAAGACGCCGCAGGGCGAAGACGCCGCCTGCGTTGAGATTCCGGAACTGGAGCCGAATTCACCGGTGGAGCTTACGTGGCTGCCCGACTACTACAACGCCTCCAACATCGTCGCCGACGCCGAAGGCAAGGTCTATCTCTACCTCAAGGCCACGTACACGGACGAGGAAACGTATTTCTTCGCCAACGGAGAGCTCTACAAGGTCGTAGTGGTGGATTCCAGCGCCGCGAACACGGCGGAGAAGATGACGGAGCTCGAGAGCGTCGGCGTGACGGTGAACGGCGTCGACGTGTCCGAGCTACAGGGCGGCGGCTGGAAATTCTTTGTCGGAAAACGCATCGTTTCGCTAACGGGCGAAGGGCCGTTCACGATTTCCGGCGAGGGGACGAACATCAGCGTCCGCGCCGACTCGGACTGTGCCGTTACGCTCGATGGTCTTTCCATCTCGAACAGCGTCGCGGGCCTGTCGCCGTTCGACTGCGGCGCATGTTCCGTCTTGATGGCAATAGACGGAACCAACAGTCTCGTCGCAACGGGAAACAAGGCCGCGGGAATCTACGTGACAGGCGGGGCGTCGCTTGCGATCTCCGATGTTCAATCTGCGGGACTTCCGCCTTCCGTGCTTGTCGTTTCCAGCGGCAGCTTGGCGGCGGGCATCGGCGGCAACGATGACAAGGGTGCCGGTCCGATTTCGATTGCAGGTGGCGTCGTGACGGTGAACGGCGGCAGCCAAGCGGCCGCCATCGGCGGCGGCAATCGCGGAGCCTGCAAAGCGGTGACCATCTCGGGCGGCGTCGTGACGGCGAACAGCAGCAGCCAGTATGGCGGCGCGGGCATAGGCGGCGGCCGCGGCTTTTACGGTGCGGGCGGAAGAATCGTCATTTCTGGCGGGGAGGTGACTGCCAACGGCGGCCCGCAGTCGCCCGGAATCGGAAGCGGATCTTTTGCCACGACACCTGATGCCAGACTCGACAGCATCACGGTTTCCGGCGGAATCGTCAAGGCCACCGGCGGAATGCGCGCGCCGGGCATCGGTTGCGGAGACCAGGGAGGCGGCGGATCGATCCGCATCGAGAACGGCACCGTCGTGTCGATCGGCGGCGGCAATGCTTCGCCCGAACTTGGCGGAGCCGCCATCGGCTACGTGCGATCGGTCGTGTTCACCGGCGGCGCGATCTATGTTGCGGACAAAGGCTTGCGCCCAGCCCCGACGAACGATTTCTCGTCCGCCGTCTATCCGGTGGACTTCGCCCTCGGGACGCCCGACGCCAAGGTGGAGTCCATCGAGATCGTGCGCGACGGCGCGGCATACGCATACGGCACAAAAGACCTCTATACCGACGCCGACGGCAAATTGCGCATCTGGCTGCCGAACGGCGGCTACGAGTTC